>CAILKW010000351.1 GCA_903834845.1 uncultured Bacteroidia bacterium
CAAATTTTTGAGTCTTAATGATGTGACGCACTGAAAACCAAACATAGTGCCTCAAACAAGCAGAAATATAATATTCGGTTGATAACGTGTTAATTCCAATCTTTGTGTAAAGTACGGAAATAGTAATTATTGTTCTAACTAAGATTTGAATTAAAACCAAGTTAATGCTTCCAAAATCCCAGACCTAAATTAGCTTCGGTCGTTGGTGGTAAACGTAAAACAACACCTTGAGTAAGAAGCAATTTTTAGGATTGAACTGAAAATCATTTTATTAACCTTAGGATTAACCTTAATACTATACAATATGACAAATTTAAACGAACATTACAATTTATCGCAGTCGCTTACCAATACAGAAAGAATGCCTGTTTTATTTCTTGGACACGGAAGTCCAATGAATGCAATAGAAGAAAATCAATTTGTTGTTGGGTTTAGGAATATTGCCAAGACTTTACCTCACCCCAATGCTATACTTTGTATTTCGGCACATTGGTTCACTAATGGAACAAAAGTAACAGCAATGGCATTGCCTAAAACAATTCACGATTTTGGTGGATTTCCACAATCACTATTTGATGTCCAATATCCTGCTAAAGGAAACCCGGAATTGGCGAAAGAAACCAAGGAACTATTAATACCTACGGCGGTAGAATTAGATGAAAAATGGGGGCTTGACCACGGTGCTTGGACAGTAATAAAACATTTGTATCCTGATGCAAATATTCCTGTAATTCAGTTAAGTATAGACTATACTAAACCTGCCCAATATCACTATGAATTAGCACAAAAACTTAATACATTACGCAACAAAGGAATTTTAATTATCGGAAGCGGTAACATTATTCATAATTTGAGATTAGTTGACTTTCCAAATTTTGATAAAGACAACTATGGTTATGAATGGGCAATCGAGGCAAGGGAAACTATAAACAGCTATCTGCTTAACGGAAATTATCAACCATTAATAGACTACGAAAAACTAAAAAAAGCAATTCAATTAGCAATACCTACACCAGACCATTATTTGCCATTAATTTATACATTGGGTTTACAGCAGAAAAACGAAAGTTTGGTTTTATTCAACGACAAGTTAGTTGCAGGAAGTTTAAGTATGACAAGTTTGAAAATTTCGTAGCAAAACACTAAACACCAATATTGTCTAGCCTACAATTGGCGGTTGAAAAATCAATCAATTTGAGATAAAATAAATCATCGTAATTTGTCACGGTTTTAATGGGCAGTGATAGTTCCGCCAATTTTAGCAGCAATTTTGGTTAGTTGCAATTATAAAACAAAATAAATTAATCATAAATAAAAAATATGGGATCGGATAGTGGAAGTGTAGAAGGTGCAACATGGCCAATGCCAAAATTCAGATTTGAAGTGGACTTTGGAACAGAATTTAAAGGTGTCGTATTTCAAGAAGTTTCTGGAATGGATGTGGAAAACCAAATAATTGAATATCGTAAAAGTAATAGCCCACTTTTTTCTACTGAAAAAATGCCAGGAATAGCTAAATACGGGAATGTAACTATGAAAAGAGGTATATTTGTAAATGATAATACCTTTTGGGCTTGGTATAATCAAATATCTATGAACACCATTAAAAGGCAAACGGTTTTAATAAAACTATTAGATGAAAATGGTAAAATAACGATGCAATGGACATTAATTAATGCATGGCCAACAAAAATCACGAGTACCGATTTAAAATCTGATGGCAATGAAATTGCAATTGATACTCTTGAGATAGCTCACGAACAGCTTATAATATCAAATGGCTAATATTATTAGTTATTAGTGATAATAGATAGGACAAATTTTCGGGTAAATTATCTACAGACAATACAAAAAATTTAAACATTTTAAAAATGAACGGATTCAATATATCAGAGGCAGAATTAAGTACTGCAAAGGATTTCTTTTCTCATAATGAAGTTGGGGTTCTGACAGCTCAGGCAATAAAAATTAATAAAAGTCAGCCAAATTTTACGGCAGTAGTATTAGCTTTAGAAATGCACGGGTTGGATAGAATAAGAGTTGAAGATCTTTTAGAATCTATTTTTATAGTTTACTACGCTCAGACCGAGTTAAGAAAAAAAACAATAAGGCAAATTTCTGTTGGGCAGATCAAAAATAATATAAAATGGTTCGAAGAATTCATAAAATACTATAACGAAGAAAAAGAATTTGGAACTGGAGATCTGTCGGAAATCAAATTCCTTCGTGATAACATCGTTTTAGACTTCGCCCTAAAAACTTTACGCGATTTGTTTGTCGATTCAAAAAAGATTCCGAAAGAGGTAATATTCGGATATTTCGCGCTCTTGAAGGCAATTGAAATGGGAGCTGAAAAAGAGTGACCAAATAATGCTGATATTCCGACAAAAAACTATGTCATTATTTGTACAGTCAATAAAAGCAAAAGCTAATTAAAATTAATACTTGTGCTAATGTGAATATTTATGATTTTAATTCCACAACTTTTCGAAGCCCGAAAACGTTAAAACCAATGAAGAAAAAATCCG
>CAILKW010000352.1 GCA_903834845.1 uncultured Bacteroidia bacterium
CTAAGTAATTTTTGTACCAATAAAAAATTTGTTGGTACGTCTTCAACAACAAGAATAACTTTATTTTTCCATTTGTCATTCATAATTTCAAACTTTTTGATTCAGATTTATTATTGATTCAGTACTTTGATTAAACGGCAAAGTAAAGCAAAAAACTGAACCTTTTCCTATTTCACTTTCTACCCAGATATTACCTCCAAATAATTTTACAAGAGATTTTGATATTGCAAGCCCTAATCCTGATCCTTCCAGATTAGGTGTACTATCAAGGGCACCTTGCATAAAACGCTCAAAAATATATTTTTGTTGGTCTGTTGAAATGCCATGCCCGGTATCTTTTACATAAAAAAGAAGACTTTTCTGATCAATCTTGTAACCAAATTCAACAGAACCTGTATCTGTGAATTTACACGCATTGTTAACCAGATTTATCAAAATCTGCTTTATTCTTTTCCTGTCTGAAATAATTTTCGACTCCGTTGAACCAAGGGCATTTACACATAAGAGTTTTAATTCCTTTGATTTAACATTTTGATCAACCAGAAAAAGTTTGAGAATTTCCTGCATTAAATCATTAAGAATAAATTCGGTGTGGTTTAGTTCGAGCACACCGGCTTCAACTTTGGAAATATCAATAATATCGTCAATAAGAGATAATAAATGTTTGCCATTTCCAACAATTAATTCGATACATTCATTGCGTTCGGCATCGTCTTCTGCATCTCCAAGAAAATAGGCAAATCCGAGAATGGCATTCATCGGAGTTCTTATTTCGTGGCTCATATTTGCAAGAAATGCAGATTTCAGCCTGTCGGATTGCTCTGCTTTATTCTTTGCATCAACAAGTTCTATTGTACGCTCAACGACTTTTACTTCGAGGTTTTTGTTAATCTCTTCAACAGCAACCATTTGCTTATCAAGTTCCTGATTTAGGTAGAAATCTCTTCTTGCATAATATTCAATGTTATACGCAGCAAACATTCCAATCAGGTTTGCACTTGCAAAAAAGAAATTGTTACTTAAGATAATCTCACCTGAAGTATGTGCATAAATAATGACTCCAAGATTAAAAATTATTAATGTTGTCCATCCGGCTATTGTGGCAAGGAAAAACCGCAATTTAATAAAAAAATATCCGGCAGAAAAAATCAACATCAATCCCGCGTAGTAAGAATAGTTTTCGGGTACAAGCATTGTCATAATGCTTATTCCCACTCCGGCAACAATAAAACTGATAAATAACAACACTTGCCAGATTTTCAGAAAAAAATCAGTGAATGACAAGAGTAAAACAACAGAGAGAATTGGGACAACAACATAATATCGTATAATTTGGAAAAGGTTCGCATACTCGGGAACGATTCTGGAATCAAGATATCCAAATACAGCATAAAGCACTGTAACTAAAAGGAATGCAATCCTAAACTGAATGATGGAGTCAGAAAAATACTTTTTCCTGAAAAGAAGTTCATTCTTTTCAGGAAAGTCCAAAGTGATCTTATTAAAGATCATTCCTCTGATTGCCGTATTTTCATCACTCATCATCATATTGTATTTTGAACAGAACAAAATTAACAGAAAATTTACACTTGCGAAGGTATTTTTTTATTGTAAAAAATATGAAAAAAACAAAATGAACAATTTTACTTTTGACAAAAGTACAAAACAAAAATTGGTTTTAAGAGAAGTTGTTTAAAATACTGAAAACATAGATTAAGGGTAGATACTGAATATTGGTTGGTTAAAAGGAATGGGTGCTATCTTTTCCTTTAATGTGATAGTTTTTAAGTGCATACTGTGGATTATACCTGTTGATTATCTTCTTTTTGTATAATAAGTGTGTTACGGTGGTCGCTGTTTTCCAAAATTATTTTTGCTGTCTGGTTACCCCTGACGCTTTCAGGCAGGTTAATCAAGAGTTTAATAAAACTTTCGGACAATTATAAACTGGGGGTTTCCATAACAGATATTTTTATTGTGGTGTTAGGCAAAGGAAAATAATATGTCTTTACCCTTCTGTGGCAAGTATCATCATAGAAATGTGATGTAATCGAACGAGGTTAGTTTTTGTATATCCGCTGCCATTAGGCATTATCTCTCCGTTTTGTGCAACAATAAGCCAGTTTTCCAAAGGTATTGTGAATTCAACAGAGTAGTTATTTCCATTTAGCAAAACCAGAATCCGTTGCCACCGATCGCCATTCGCATGATCGCAAAGTTCATAAGTTATGACACCGGGAATATATGTGCCAAAAAACCGCAGTTTTGATCGGACAATTTCGCCGTCAGATATTCTGAAAGCAGGGTGTTGATGACGTAATTCTATACAATTTCTAACAAAATTTACCAATCCTGCATAAGGTATTTTTCTTGACCAGTCTATTTGATTAATATAATCTGGCGATCGATAAGAATCTGGATGACCGCCTTTTGAACGAAGCATTTCTTCACCTGCATGAAGAAAGGGGACACCTTGAGAGGTAAGAATTATACCAAAGGCAAGTCGAGCCATCCGTTCTATTGTTTCGGGAGAAGCTTCGGGACATGAATATACAAGCTTGTCGAAAAGAGTATAATTATCGTGACATGATACATAGTTAACACACTGACCCGGACTATTTGCCCAAGGTATTTTTGATGTTCCCACGTAATCGTAAAAAATCTGATCGTGTTCAATAGCTCCGATTATTGCGAATTTAATCTGCTCCTCGTGTAAGGTTACTCCGCTAATAAAACCAGCATTATTTCTATCGAAAGGAGACCCTTTCAAACCATTACGAAGATCATCACAAAAAGATGCAATACGGTCAAGCTGTTTTGTGTTGCTTTTAACAGCTCGATTTTTTTCGGGAAATGGACTATCACCTGCTCCCCATCCTTCGCCATACATGAATATTTCAGGCTCTATGGTGTTGAGTTTTTTTCTGATCTGATTCATTGTTTCGATATCAATCAAGCCCATCAGATCGAAACGAAAACCGTCAATATGGTATTCTTCAGCCCAGTAAGCGACTGATTCGATGATATATTTCCTGACCATCTCACGTTCGGTAGCCAGTTCAGTACCACATCCACTGCCATCTGAAAAAGTACCATCTTTATTGAAACGGTAAAAATAACCTGGTACTGACTGATTGAAGTAAGATTCGATAATAAGCCCGGTATGATTGTAAACAACATCAATTATTACACCTATTCCATTGTCATGTAAAGACATAACAAGCTGTTTTAATTCTCTTATTCGTGTAAGGCCATTACAAGGATCAGTCGAATACCAGCCTTCAGGAGTGTTATAATTTAACGGGTCATAACCCCAATTATACTGAGGGTTAATATTTAATTCATCAACTGTATAGAAATCGGCAATGGGGAGGAGGTGTACATGAGTAATACCAAGTTCTTTTAAATGATCAATGCCTGTGGTTTCGCCTGAAGGAAGCTTGGTTCCCTTTTCGGTAAAACCAAGATATTTCCCTTTGTTAATTATTCCAGAAGTGGGAGACATTGAAAAATCACGGATATGTACTTCATAAATTATCATATCGGAGGGATTTGACTTCGTGACCCGCATATCTTTTTCCCACATTGATGGATTGCTATTTTTTAAGTTAGCGATTAACCCGCGATGACCATTTACTCCAGTAGCTTTTGCGTAAATATCAGGACATTCCTTAAGCCATCCATGTTTATCACGTATCTGTATAGTGTAAAACAAACCCTCAAGATTTTCTCTGATTTCATAAATCCATATTCCGTCTTCAGAAGGTAGCATCTGAAATTCTTTAAAAGACTCGCCACCTTGTCCTGATTTATACAATCTGAAGAAAACCCTTATTGCGCTCGGAGCCCATATTTTTATGCGTGTTCTTTCCTGTGTCCAGATTATTCCCAGATCTCTACCTTCGTAATGAGGGAAGTCGCAAAAATCGCTATCCTTAAATTTCCAGTCTCTCATTTAAATTAAAACCATTTAAGTCTGATTGTATGACTTCTGAATATCTTTCCATTACGATCTTTCATCTCTACGCACATTCGAAAGGCAAGTTGTAATTCAGGTGCAGTATTATAAAATTGCTCCAAAGAGATATTTAAATATGATGACTTGCCAGGTTCTACAAGAATCGGATAAATCTCAGAGTGTTCAACCCTAAGTACTTTAAATTTTCGTTTTGAGAACCATCTTTTAAAAATAATGATGGGAGCATACAGGTCAATCTCTTTTGTGCCGGTATTTGTAACCTTCATTTCGATGATAAAAGGATTAACCTGCCAGTTTTTTGAAAGGTTGATTTCTGCATTGTAAGGCATCCTTTTCCTGTTAAACTTCATCTTTTTACCCGAATTTCCTTTTGAGAAAGTTCGAGTTCGGAAATAAATGACAAATCCCATCACTAAAATAGTGATTACCAGAGCCATTTTTAACAACATCAATACAAAAGATGACAATTCCATCATTGCAAAACTTCAAATTTCTGATACTTCCAAGGTTTAATTGGCTTGGATAAAAACTTCGGTAAAATTCCGCAAAAGAATAGAAATAAACAGAGACTAACAAGAAATAATGAATCTGAAATGAAATTTCCGTTATTCATTACTACTCTGATACTTCCGACTTCTCTTTGCAGGGATTTTCAATTTTAAAGGTAGAACTTCTCCAACAATCCTGAAATCAAGTTGTTTTTTGTCAAGATTAGCTCTTGCAATTTCAATTTCGATACTGTCTCCCAGTTGGTATTTTTTATGGGTATGCCGGCCAATGATGCAATAGTTTTTTTCATCAAACTCGTAAAAATCATCGGTAAGCTCGAATAATGGAATCATTCCTTCACACTTATTTTCGTCAAGTTCAACATAAATGCCCCAGTCTTTTACCCCTGATATCACACCTTTGAACTGTTGGCCTATTTTTTCAGCCATAAATTCAACTTGTTTGTATTTGATAGATGCCCTTTCTGCGTTGGCTGCTTTATTTTCCATTTCGGAGGAATGTTTACACATCTCTTCGTATTGTTCGGCTTGCACGGAACGCCCCTCTTCAAGATAGCGGGCAAGTAACCGGTGCACCATCATATCGGGATAGCGTCTAATAGGAGATGTGAAATGGGTGTAGTATTCAAAGCCTAAACCATAATGACCAATATTTCGGGTTGAATACTCTGCCTTTGCCATTGTTCGGATTGCAAGAGTTTCAATCACGTTTTGTTCTTTTTTACCGGCAACATTTTCAATCAGCTTATTCATTGATGCGGTAACTGTCTGAGGATTATTTGTCATAATGCCATATCCAAACCGTTTGATAAAGTGATTAAAGGTATCGAGTTTTTCGGGGTCTGGTTTGTCGTGTATCCGGTAAACGAAGGTACGCTCCTTTTTTTTGGCAGCCGGTTTCCCAACGAATTCCGCTACCCGTTTGTTGGCAAGCAACATAAATTCTTCAATCAGTTTGTTTGAGTCTTTCGACTCTTTGAAAAATACGTTAAGCGGTTTACCATCTTTATCTATTTCAAATTTAACTTCTACCCGATCGAAACCGATGGATCCGTTTGCAAAACGTATTTCTCTTAGCTTTTTAGCCAGCCGGTCGAGTGTAAGAATCTCAGTCTTTAAATCACCGACCCCTGTTTCGATTACTCGTTGTGCCTCTTCGTAGGCAAACCTACGATCAGAATGGATTATTGTCCTGCCGAACCATTCCTGATGTACAATGCTATTGTCATCAAGTTGAAACACAGCAGAGAAGCATAGTTTATCCTCGTTTGGCCGCAGTGAACAAACTCCATTTGACAACTTCTCAGGTAGCATAGGTATTACACGATCAACCAGATAAACGGAAGTTGCTCTATTATATGCCTCCTCTTCAAGCAAAGATTCGGGTTTCACATAATATGTTACATCAGCAATATGAACTCCTACTTCCCAGTATCCGTTATCAAGTTTTTGAATAGAAAGGGCATCATCGAAGTCTTTGGCATCTGCCGGATCAATTGTAAAAGTTGGTACTTCGCGAAAGTCACGCCTTTTTTTAATCTCATCATCGGTAATATCAATTGGGATTTTTTCGGCTGCCTGTATAACTTCCTCAGGATACCTGTAAGGCAGATCGAATTCTGCGAGAATTGCGTGCATCTCAGTATTATTATTCCCTGCATCTCCCAAAACATCAATGATTTCTGCAAATGGATTTCGGGCACGTTCAGGCCAGTCCATAATTCGTGCCACCGCTTTTTGTCCATGTTTGGCCCCCATAAGCTTATCTTTAGGAATAAAAAGATCAAAAGGGGTCTTTTTATTTGGTATCAGGAATGCACTGAACAGGGAAATTTCGACAGTTCCTACAAATGTCGTTTTTGCTCGCTCAATTATTTCGATAACTTCTGCTTCGGGATTGCTTTTTTTCCGGCGAGCATACAACCGAACACGCACTTTATCACCGTCAAGTGCATGATTCATGTTTGCAGCCGAAACAAAAACCGGCTCGTCAAGCTCTTCACTGGTCAATTGGCCGTATCCTTTGGGATTAAGCTCTATAATTCCGGTTGCAGTTCCCCCTTTCGATTTAAGGTGATACTTGCCACGATCAGTTTCAACAAGAGTGTCAGCATCGCGTAACTCCTGCAAAACTACATTTACAAGCTGCAATTCACCAACATCTTTAGCTCCAACGGCTGCTCCTATTTGTTTGTAATTAAATGATTGATTGTTGTTTTCGTAATATACAGAAAGGATAGCTTTCTTCAACCCTGATTTGTTGAAACGAAGGGCTTTTTTGTTCTTTTTTTCTTTAGACATAGTGCTTTAATTTTGCAACTAAAGGTAGAAGTTTTTTTGAACTTTGTATTACCTTTTTCTCAAATCATTTTCTTAAATTTGTAATTGCTTATCAACTAACAGAATCAAAATATATGACGATTATTGATGATGTGATTTCTCTTTTTTATCCCCGCCTGTGTGCAGGTTGCAGTACCCCGTTAGTTAGAGGAGAAGAAGTGCTTTGTTTGAATTGTCTGGCAGATCTTCCCCGAACAAATTATCATCTATATCAGGAAAATCCAGTTTTCCAGATATTTATTGGAAGAGTGAACATTATTCTTGCTACGTCATTCTGCCGCTTTGATAAGGGAGGTCGGTTGCAACACCTTTTACATCAATTAAAATACAAAGGAAACTCTGATGTTGGCATAAAAATGGGTGCTTTATTTGGGAATGATTTAATCAATAATATATTGTATCACGATATAGACGCAATTATTCCTGTTCCTCTTCATCCTAAAAAGGAGAAGAAAAGAGGGTTTAACCAGAGTGTTGAAATTTGCAAAGGATTATCTGAGGCAATGAAGCGACCTGTAGTATCAGGGAATCTGGTGAGGGAAATACATACTTTATCACAAACAAGAAAAGGAAGATTTGAACGATGGGAAAATGTTAGTGGGATTTTTTCTGTAAAAAACACCGGTGTACTAACCGGAAAACATTTATTACTTGTTGATGATGTCGTTACTACAGGCGCAACTCTTGAAGCTTGCTGCGAGCCTTTACTCAAAATTCCTGAAGTTAAAGTTAGTATTGCTACACTTGCAAGTGCTTAATAATAGGCTGAGTTTTGTATATTATTATAGGTGTTGTCAAATTTGATATAATTTATTATTTCAATTAGTTCTGTTTCTAAATCAGGCTCCTTTGTCTGTTCTGAGTCTTCGAATCCCCAATAAGGATTATTTTATTAATTTTGCGATCATTCATTCAGGGTATAATACACTTCAACTGTCAATGTTCTGTATTTTTCTCTCTATTAACAAATTATGTTGACCGGTAGCGACAAGCAAATTTTTGAGGCTATTAAACATGATGATCATGGAACTTACGAAATGGTTTTTCGTGAGTATTACCGTCCTATGACTGCTTATGCTTTTCGATTTTTAGGCAATTTAGCTGATTCAGAGAATATTGTTCAGGATGTTTTTCTTAGGTTATGGCAAAAAAGAAATGAAATAATGATAACATCATCTCTTCAGAATTATCTTTTCAGGTCTGTTAAGAATCACTGCATTAATTACATAGAACATGAAAAGATCAAAACGGGTTATCAGTCTATGGTCATTAAAAATGAAGCTGACAGGAGTGAGTATAGTGAGTTCTTTCTTGAATTTGGCTTAATGAAGAAAATTGAAACAGCAATAACTTCTCTGCCCGAAAAAAGACAGGAAATTTTTCGGCTTGCACGTGAAGAGGGTCTGAAATACCGTGAAATTGCCGACAAGTTAAACATCTCTGTGAAAACTGTTGAGACCCAAATGACCCTGGCTCTTAAACAATTGCGGGATTCACTGAAAGAATTTAAAAATCTTGTGATGTTTTTTTTATTTACGGTTAAGGGTAATAAATTCAATAATTGTCTTTGATATAAAACAATAGTATGCAAAATAATAATCTCATACCTACAGAAAAAGAAAACCTATGGTCGGCTTTTCTTAATGGAGAGCCTGACATTTCGGATTTCTCAAATATTGAAGCTGAAGAGAATTCTCACCTCACCTCGGTTTGGGAATCTGCTGGAACGCACTTTAGCTTTTCAGCAGCTGATCCAGATAAGGCATGGGTCAATCTTCAAAATAAATTGACAAAACCCCATAATAATTTGATTATTAGAAGTATATATTCTCGTATTTTTAAATATGCAGCTATGCTCGTTGTTGTAGCAGGAATTGGATTTGCTGCTTACCATATCAGTCAAACCCCTGCAAAGGTAATTAACTTGCCGGTCAAGATGGCTGTAATAGAAACCGAATCTCATCCTTCAAGCCTTACGGAAGTTACTTTGCCAGATGGCTCAATTGTAAAAATGAACGCCGATACCAGAATAGAATATCCAGTTAGTTTTCGAGGTAAGGTTCGTAAAGTGAAACTCTCAGGTGAAGCATTTTTCAAAGTTACAAGAGATACTTTGCATCCGTTTTTAATTGAAACTTCGAATGCTTCCATTGAAGTTCTTGGAACATCTTTTAATGTATCAGCATATCGTCTTTCGGATTTGGTAGAAGTGAATGTTGAATCCGGTAAAGTCCGGCTTACACAGAATGTTGATGGTAAACCGGTCAGCAAATCTGCAATTCTACCCGCAGGGGAGCGTGGTTGGATAAAGACAGCAAATGGTGAGATTGGACACATTGAGATACTTGCACCCAATTACTCCTCTTGGATTACTAAAAAAATTAATTTTCAGAGAACTCCTTTATCTGATGCCTTTATTATTCTTGAAAATACTTACCATGTGAAAATCAAAATGGAAAATGCAGAAATCGGTAGAATTCCCTATACTGCAAACTTTGCAGATTCGAAATTGGATTATATTATTGAAGTAATTGCCCGCACTCATAAATTAAAAGCAGAAAGGGGCAATGACGGAATTGTGTTTTCAAAAATTATGAATTAAAAAAAACCGAATCATCTATTTGGTAGAAAGAATAAAGTTATTTTATATCATAATTTCACATGGAAGTATTATTTTCGTAAACAGCAAAATAAATGCTATCTCATGCGATTTTTCGAATCATATATTGGAATTCTTTTTTTGCTTTTGCTTTGGTTTAAAACTCCGGCCCAGGAGGGTATGTTGTTGCTTGAACACCGTCTCAGTTGTCAAATCGATTCAGCCACAGCAGAGCAGATACTCGAAAAAGTTGTCACCGAAAACGATCTTTTCTTCTCCTTCAATCCTGACATTCTGCCCAAAAGGAAAAGTTCTATTCAATTAGTTAATGTGACGCTAAGGGAATTACTTCATAAAATACTTCCAGACGATGAATATAAATTGGAAATTATCGATAATCAGATAATTATTACTTTAAAAGAGCTTAATCCGATCAAACTTTCCGGAGTTGTCGTTGAGGGGAAAGATGATCAGCCCATTCCTTATGCTTCGTTAAATATTGTAGGCGAAACTATAGGAACAATGACCAATATTGACGGTGGCTACGACTTTATTATTCCGTGGCGGTTTAGAGATAAAACTATTACAATCCGTTGTTTAGGTTTCCGATCTCGTGAACTTACTCTGGAACAGTTGAAAGCTAATGTTAAAATTAAGCTCGAACCAATAACAATTCATTTGCGAGAGATTCAGGTTAAGCCGGTTGATGTAGCTGAAGTTCTTCAAAAATTCAGAAATAGTATTGAGCAGAACTATGAATTGACAACTCAATTGATGGTAACATTCTATCGGGAAACAATTAAAAGAGATGATCATTATATAGGAGTCTGGGAGGCTATTATGGAAATGCTGAAAATGCCGTATAACAGCGACGGGAATGATCGTATAAGATTTATAAAAGGACGGAAGAGCAATTTTAATAAGGTCTTTAATGATATCAGGCTGAAAATTCAGGGTGGTCCATGGTATATCACCACTTTGGATGTCGTAAGAAATTTAGAAACTTTTCTTGACCCAAACTTTGAAAATCTATACCACTACAGATTTGAACAGCCTGTAATGTACAATGGTCGTGTGACATGGGTCATCAGGTTTTCACGCAAAGAGGATGTTGAATTTCCTTGTTATTATGGCAAGTTATTAATTGATTCCGACAGTTATGCCTTGGTTAATGCTGAGTTTGGACTTGACAAAAAAAGCCTTAAAATGAATGGTGAATCTTTTATTAAAAAGGAGCCACATGGTTTTACTACCCGACCTGAAGGTGCAGAATATACTGTAAACTATAGATTTGTAAATGAACGATGGCAGTTCTATTCGGCTCGTACTGATGTAATATTTAAAGTAAAGCAAAACAGAGATAATATTAAAACTGATTATCGCAGCGTTTCAGATATTCTTGTTACCCAGCAATATACATTTCCTCATCGAGCCAGATTCGGGCCAGCTGGACTTTTCAGAGCAGACGATGTTTTTTCTGATATTATTGGCCCATACGACCACAATTTTTGGGGTGATTATAATGTTATTAAGCCAGAGGATGATTTAGGTAAGGCATTGAGGGAGAATGTAATTCAGGAAAAGGACTTAAATAAACCTGAAATTTCAAAATAGGGATTCAATTTACAAACAAACATATATTCGTATGAAAACTTTTATTAAAATTCTGATTTTTATTGCTTTTATGGTTTTTTCAGTCTCATTAACATTTTGCCAAGAGAATGATTTTATATCGCGGCTAAAGACACAATTGCTTTTATACCGCACTCAAAAAGCAGATCAAATAATTGTGATTCAGACTGATAAAACCCTCTATCGTCCTGGTGAAAGAATGTGGATGAAAGGTTATATAGCTGATGCAATAACGCATACATTATCCTTAAAGAGCATTGAATTGTCTGTTCAGCTTACAGATAATATGGGTATTAACGTATTTGAAAATAAATATCCGATTAAGAACGGAGTTATTGATTGTAGCTTCTCAATTCCAGCAGACCTGCCTGGAGATGTTTACTATCTTATCGCTTTTACTCCTGAAATTGAAAGTGTTGGAATACAGGAAGTATTTAAAAAAGAGATTATCATTGCGAGGCCGGAGAATTTTAACTTGATACCCAGACTTGATTATTCGAAACCTTTTTTCGATTCTGAAAGAAAAGAAACTGCAACTATTGTATTAAAAGACTATAATGGAAAGCAGTTGTCCGGCAAAAAGTTCGAATATCAAATTATTAGCGGAGAACGTGAGCTTTTGTCAGGAAAAGGAAAAACTGGAGTTAATGGAGGTGGAGAAATTGTTTTTATAACACCTTCTCAACAAAAAGGGGGTGCTATGATGGTTTCGATAGAAATCCCATCAGGTTATGACAGGTTAAACTTGATAAGTAAGATTCCTCTGGCTTCCGAGAAGATTAATATCTCCTTCTTCCCCGAGGGTGGTAAACTTGTGCCAGGAATACCTCAAATGATTATTTATGAAGCTAAGGATCAGCTTGGAAACCCAGTAAGTATAAAAGGTGATATTATTGATGAGTCTGGGAAAATTGTAACGTCAACTGCAACTATTCAGCCTGGTTTGGGTGTTTTCAGTCTTCTCAATGGTTTTGATCAGAAAATGATGTTCAAAATAACAAGCGATATCGGCAATAATCAAAAAACACTGCTCCCCCAGTTGACGCTGGGAAGTATGAGTATAGCTGTAAAAAAGAATGATGGGAAAAATCTTTCACTTATGCTTGGCAGAGCACCAAAATCAGAACGTGCAAAATTTGTGATTGTTGCTGCGAGTAATGGAGAGATGATATGGGCGAGCGATTTTGAACTCGAACAGGCCGGGTTGCTTAATATTCCTTTAGATAATTTCCGTTCCGAAATTTCCTCAGTTGCTGTTTTTAGCGAGGGTGGAGAATTGGTTGCTCAAAGACTGGTTTATACAGGCAAAAGCCAGACATTAAATATCACTTTTTCACCTGATAAAAGTGGTTTAAAAATTGGGGAAGATGGTACAATCAAGGTCAAAATAACCGAACCGGATGGCAAGCCGGTAAAAGCTGAACTTGCCGTTAGCTTTTCAGATAAATACACTTTTCCAACCTCGGCGGCCTGTGTAGTAAACCTTAACTATGGGCTTGATAAACCTTTGCCCTTTAAGGAATCACTTGATAAAGTAAACAAAATTGCATTAGATTATTATTTGGTTGCTAACAGCCTCAAAGGATTCGATTGGAGTCAGGTTTTAATCATAGATCCAACAAAAGCTTTGATTATTAGATCTAATGGAATGAGAGTTTCGGGAACAGTAGTTGACACAAAAGATTTTCCTATACCAAATGCTTTGATTAGTCTTACCAGTTCGTCGCTTCAGCAATTTAATGCGCGAAGTGACCAACATGGTGTATTTGTAATTAATTTGCCTGTCCCAGTCGAGATGAAAAACCTTTCTGCCACTGCAACAGATGAAACGGGGAAGGGGAATTACCGTGTATTATTGAATAAAAGCTTTAAAGATGAGCTTTCTAAAAGTGTAAATAATATTTCAGTTAATGACTGGAAAATACTAGATCAATTGTTTACTGCGGATTATTTCGGGAAGAACCAAGATTTTTATAAAACCGGACCATCAGTGAAAGTCAGAAGTAGTGAAAAAAAAACAAAAGACCCTTATTGGAAAAAATACCTTAGCGGTTCGTCTAATCTTCTGGAAATTGTGAAAACCATAAGACCTTATGAACTAATTGGAGGTAAAATTGTCTTCAGAGGTGCAAATTCTTTCAATGCACAGGATGGTGCCTTAATAGTTGTTGACGGGCAAAAAATAGGAACTGATGCTTCACAACTTTCGATGCTCAATCCACAGGATATTGAGGATATTCAGATATTACTTAATCCGGTTGATATGGCGAGATATACAGGATTAAATTCAGTTGGAATAATTGAAATAAAAACCAAAAAAGGCGGGGAGGATCTTAATAAGACAACCGAAGCCCAAGACATATTAAAAGAAAATGCAGCAAAACTGTTTGTACCTAAGGCCATCGGAAACGATAAGTATGATTTAAAAACTACTCTGCTATGGATTCCTGTGATATATACTGATGAAAATGGAGAGGCAACTATTTCTTTTAAAACGGGAAATATAAAATCATCTTTTGTTCTCGAAATTGCCGGTTTCACTGAAAATGGTTTATGGATCGGTAAACAAGCTGAGTTCAAAGTTGAATAAGTAGTATGAATTTGGGTACTTCAAGCTTAAGAACGATCGGTATTATTCCACATTTATTTAAGATCCTCCTTCTTAAAACGGAGAGGGAGGAGACTATCCATTCCTATAACAATTACCACTTTATCTGTGCTGTCGAGTATTATACGTAATGGTTTACCCGAAAGATCTTCATATTCAGCCATTACTTGCCTGCAAGCACCACATGGCTTAGCAATATCGGAAGACGTGGCCGAAATATTAATAGTGCTCACTGCGATGGCAATGATCGGAACTTTGGGATATTGGGATGAAGCGTAAAACAAGGCAGTTCTTTCGGCGCATATTCCAGATGGATAAGCGGCATTTTCTTGGTTACTTCCGGTTATTATGATGCCGTTTTCGAGTAGAACGGAAGCACCAACACGAAAACCTGAATAAGGTGCATACGCTTTTTTTGCAGCATCACGTGCTTTCATTATCAGCATTTTGTCATCGAATGGCAATTGATCAGTACCATTGTATTCTGTGTATTTTATCTGAAGTGTTATTTCATTCATGACCACTCTGTTTAACAGTTTTTAAATGTTTAAATGTACTAATATTTCATTCGTAAATATTTTTTTATGACATTATTCTTTTTTCTGTTTGTCTTGTTTTTCTCAATCATTCTGCGATAGCCGTCGGATCCCCAAGTCTCGAAACAGGTCCCGTAGTATTTCGTTAAAAGTCTGTAATGACAATCATCTTAATTTGTTTAATTTTGGGGCATAATTAAATAATGTAACTTGATTAGCAGAATATGTGTCATAATAAGTCCCTTATGTTTTTTTTATTTAGTATATTTTTCTGTTTCAATGGCTTGGCGTTCAACATTCCGCAGCTGAAGAATACACGGCAGGAATATATCAATGCTTTTGCTCAGTTGGCAATACAAGAGATGAATGAATACCACATTCCTGCAAGTATTACCATGGCTCAGGCTTGCCTTGAATCGAGTGATGGTAATTCAATACTTGCAGTACAGGCAAATAATCATTTTGGGATAAAATGTAACAATTCATGGACAGGCCCTTCGATGCGCAAGGATGATGATGAGCACGATGAGTGCTTCAGAAAGTACAAAACTGCCATTGAATCTTTCAGAGATCATTCTTCGTTTTTAACCGGAGGGATGCGTTATCAGTTTTTATTTGACTATGGTATAAAAGATTATAGAAGATGGGCTTATGGATTAAAAAAAGCTGGGTACGCTACTGATCCGCAATATCCTGAACGATTAATCAAAATTATTGAGGAGTTTCAACTTCATGAGTTAGATGAGTATTATAATAGTTCTATCCGATATATGGATACTGAAAGATTGGGAGACGATTCAAAACCTAATACTAATACTAAACGTAAAGGGAAGTCTCAAATAGATAATTTTTTGATAAATCCATACCTCACCAGAAATGTAGAAAAACGAAATGGTGCCAAAGCTTTTTTTTCAAAAGAAGGTGATAGTTATGAACAAATTGCATCGGAATTTTCTATTAAAGAATGGGAAGTATTTAAATATAATGATGTTGAAAAGGGTTCAAGATTAGAGGCAGGTTCAATTGTTTTTCTTCAGAGTAAAAGGGGCAGTGCTCCACGTGGTAACGACCTTCATGTTATGAAGAAAGGTGAATCGCTTTGGTCAGTGGCTCAATGGTATGGAGTCACATTGAATGCTCTTTATCGTAAGAACAGGTTGACTCGAGGTGAAGAACCTATTCCCGGTCAGCAGATATCATTGAGGAAAAAAGTGCGTAAGTAGTTGTGGATTTTTTACATTATGCCTGTCAGATTACCGAATAGTTGACTACATTCTGGAAACCACGCAAAAAATCTTCTATTTCCATCCTTTTTTTGCCTGCAAGCTGCAAATCAAGAATGTGGAGAAAACCATCAGAGCACGCTATTTTGAGATATTTTTTGTTGTCGCTTAGTATCACCCCAGGATTGTGCTGATGATCTGTGAGTTCAACAGAAGCCTTAAAAATTTTCACTGTTATTTCGGATTCGGTATTACGAAAATTTGTAAAGGCGGCAGGATAGGGACTTAGGCCTCTTATAAGATTATTGATAGTTAAACCGGGTTTTCCCCAATTTATTAAACAATTTTCCCTAAAAATTTTTGGTGCATGCAAACGGAGCTGGTCAATTGTCGTGGAATCCTGTGAAACAGGTTTGACGATTCCATCAGCTAAAGAATCAACTGTTTTGAGTACCAGATTTGCACCAATTACCATTAGCGAATCGTGTAATTCACCAATTGTTGTTTCCTGTCCAATTGGAACCTTTTCCTGGAAAAGGATATTACCGGTATCTATTTCCTGTTTTAGAAGAAATGTAGTCACTCCGGTTTCAAAATCACCGTTTATAATTGCCCAATTTAGAGGAGCAGCACCCCTGTAATGTGGAAGCAATGAACCATGCAGATTAAAAGTTCCCAACAATGGCATTTTCCAAACTACCTCAGGTAACATTCGAAAAGCCACAATGATTTGAATATCTGCATTTAAAGCTTTCAGATCACGAAGGAAATTCTCGTCTTTAAGTTTTTCTGGCTGCAAGACCGGCAATCCGCGATTTATGGCGTACTGTTTTACATCCGATTGGTGCATCTTTTGACCACGGCCTGAGGGGCGATCAGGTGCCGTGACTACTCCTACAACATTATAGCCATTTTCGATAAGTGCTTTTAAGCTCGTTACAGCAAATTCAGGCGTTCCCATGAAAACGATTCGAAGTTCTTTACCTTTCATCTGTAAATGTTTTTAAAGAAGTTTAGCGCAGATTTGTATTTCCTTTTGTTGCTTTTGGAAAGTAGGGGCAATTTTTGCAGCCGTTTCCGCAGCAAAAACCACGGTTTAATAAAAAACTCCGGGTCATTATTCTGTAGCCATCTTTAGATAAGTGATAGTCAATTCCTTCTCTAAGTTCATTTTCAAACTCGCTCTTATATTCAATACTATCAATCATATTCAACTTTCTTTTTCACAATGAATGGCCCATTCTATCGCGTTTGGTTCTCATGTAAACTTCATTGAAGGGATTCGTTTCTATTAGAATGGGGATGGACTCTACTACTTTCAATCCATATCCTTCCAATCCGACCCTTTTTACGGGATTATTAGTTAAGAGTTTCATTTTTCTTACACCAAGATTACATAAAATTTGGGCACCAACACCGTAATCCCGTTCATCGGGGTCAAAACCAAGATGGATATTTGCATCTACTGTGTCAATTCCCAGCTCCTGAAGTTTGTATGCTCTTATCTTATTCATTAGTCCAATACCTCGTCCTTCCTGCTGGATATACACAATAACTCCTTTCCCTTCTTTATGAATAAGTTCCATTGCTTTATGTAGTTGGTCACCACATTCGCAGCGCAATGATCCAAAAATGTCACCTGTTGCGCAGGACGAATGAACCCTGACAAGAACTGTTTCATCTGCTGCCCATTCACCTTTAATCAGTGATATATGTTCAACTCCATTTGATTTCTGAAGAAATGGTATTAATCTGAAATTACCGTATAAAGTTGGTAATTGTACTTCTTCACCTCTTTCGATAAGACTTTCCTGATTTAATTTATAAGCAATAAGATCAGCTATGGAGATGAGTTTTAACCCAAATTTTTTTGCGATTTCAAAAAGCTGAGGGAGTCGAGCCATCGTGCCGTCAGGATTCATTATTTCAACCAAAACGCCGGATGGTTCAAGACCTGCAAGGCGTGCAAGATCAACTGTGGCCTCAGTGTGACCGGCACGACGAAGAACACCCCGACTTCTGGCACGTAATGGGAAAATATGGCCTGGTCGCCCAAGTTCGTGTGGTTTTGTTGCTGGATCGGCAAGTTTACGAATTGTAATCGCTCTATCGTGAGCTGATATTCCAGTAGTTACATTATCGCCGACAGCATCCACCGAAACAGTAAAGGGTGTATCATGAAGAGAAGTATTTCTCCCAACCATCATACCTAATTCCAGTTCCTCGCAACGTTCTTCAGTAATTGGAACGCAAATCAATCCACGACCTTCAGTAGCCATAAAGTTAACCATTTCAGGAGTGATTTTTTCGGCTGCACCAATAAAATCTCCCTCGTTTTCACGATCCTCATCATCAACAACTATAATTAGTTTTCCATTGCGAATATCTTCAACCGCTTCTTCAATGGTATTCATTTTAATATCGTTCATCCTAATATTATTTGTAACTATTTATCTACTTGTGCTTTATTTTTCTTTTTTAGAAAATTGAATATTCGCAAAAAGAATTCTGAATAGGCGTTAACATTAAAAACTACGGAATCGTTTGCGGCTTTATATGTCAGGAAAATTCCGGCGGGAAGAAAGACTAATGTTGAAAACCAGACACCCTGCCAAAGAGTACCAACACTTTCGCGAGCGAATTTTTCTCCTGTAGTACTCATGATCCAGTAAAAGATAAACAGTATTACTGAGATAACCAACGGCATTCCGAGTCCACCCTTTCGGATTATGGCACCTAAAGGTGCTCCAATGAAAATAAAAATGAGGCATGCAATTGCAAATGTGTATTTTTTGTGCCACTCCAAACCAAAACGGTTTAAGTTCCGGACACTTGCTACTACCATATCTTCTGACTGTTGAATAGAGCGTGCGTTGTTTCGCGCACTATTTAAAGCCGCAGAAATAATATTTGTTCTGGCCGAAGATGACGATTTTACCATAATTGAGTCAATATCAGCATACTGCAGGAGTTTTATCTCCTGAGTTGTGGCAGTGTCATTTCGGGCTAATTTAAATACATTAGTTGTTAAAGGAGATAGATAATTGAGATTTAAGGCAATATCTGTTCTTTGCCTTTCTAATTCTTTCCCAAGCGAATCAACAAAATATACAATTTGCGAATTATTAAGTGCACGGTTTGAATTTCGGAATATACTTTCATCTTTACGTTCCAATTCCATACCACGCAAAATTGTAAACATGGATTGTTTTTGAAACTTATCAGTTCTGGAAGGAAAGGTACTTTTCTGCCTGTCTCTAGGTGGCATTTCGGAATAAGTCTGACCGGAATATAAATTCAGAATCATATATTTTTTATCAGTCGTGATCTTCATTGTTCCCGAATCAGCGATTGTAACTGTAACATTCCCTTTGTCTTCAGTGTGATCATAGATCATAATGTCATAAAGCATATTTCCATCGGCAGTTTTTTTACCAACTTTGATAGAATAGTTATCTATGTCGTTTGAAAATATGCCCTCTTTCACAATGATCTCAGGTCGTAATTGCCTAATGCTTGACATAAGTGCAATCAGTTTTTTGTAAGATACAGGGATAACCTGATTGTAAAAGTAAAATGAACCAATACTCAGAAAGATACCGAGAACAATTACAGGCTTCATTATTCTGTAAAGTGAAATGCCGGCTGCTTTCATAGCAAGTAATTCATTGTTCTCGCCAAGATCTCCAAAAGTCATTATTGATGCCAATAACATGGCGAGTGGCATTGCGTTGGTCATTAGCATGGCCATTGTGTAAGTAATAAATTCTAGTATTATACTAAAATCCAGTCCTTTACCTACAAGCTCATCGAGGTACACCCATAAAAACTGCATCAACAGCACAAAAAGGGAAATGATGAGTGTCACAAAAAAAGGACCTATAAAACTCTTAATTATATACCAATGTAGTCGCTTCATGCAATGTATTTCTGAAACGAACGCAAAGGTACAATTTTTTTAATATTTGGGGGTATTTAATCTATGAGCCTATCATTTGTTTCAACTTTGCAACCTGAGAAGTCCAAAGACTCTTAGTATCTTCGACTTCATCTTCATTTACCAGGTCTAAAATAACCAATGCAACATCTCCGGTAAGTTCATCCTTAATGATATTAAAGCCAAATTCAGAATCTGAATCCATATTTAACCAACGAAACCTAATAGATTCATTTGGAATAATAGTCATTATTTCTGCCTTCTGTTCTGTTTTTCCCCAAGTGAATGTGAAAATTTTGCCGTCCTCTTTTACGTTATCAGCGAACCATTCGGCCAGACCGGAGGGGGTACCGATGCGGCTGAACAAAACAGAAGTTGAAGTTTTAAGGAAGAATTCTAATTTTATCTCTTTCATAAGAAATTTAAGCATTATTCAGTAAATTTAGCGTTGATTGATCAACAGGTGCAAGATAGGAGTTTTTTATGGAATACAAAACTTTAAATCGTTAAGGGAAACAAAAAATGAAAAAAAGTCATGCTTAGGTTGTCATAAATCAGAAAGATATTATATTTGCAGCCTCGAACCGAGAAAATGGCGAGGTAGCTCAGTTGGTTAGAGCGCATGATTCATAATCATGAGGTCGCGGGATCATGCCCCGCCCTCGCTACAAGCAAAAGGGGTATTTACTTAAAGGTGAATTACCTCTTTTGTTGTGTTATGTATATTTCTTTTGCTCCCTACGTTTATATTTTTTATTATGAAATAGATGTAAAGTCCATTTGCATCAAGATCTTGATTCAAAAAACTTTTTTTAAGTAACGTCTCGAATTGTCCTTAAATGACAGATATTCTCCAAGCTGTAAATACAAAAGCTGATTTTTATTAGCAAAATTGTCACATTACAGACTTACTTTTGCAGTCGAAACACAATGATAAAAGAAGATTGCTTTCCCGAATAATATTAAAATTCAAGTGCTATGCCAAAAGGGTTTTTTAAAGTTCCGATTCCTGAAAACGAGACAGTAAAGAGTTACAAACCTGGTTCATCAGAAAGGAAAGAGATTCAATCAATGATTGCCGAAATGCGATCAAAAGTTATTGAGCTTCCTATGTTTATTGGTGGAAAAGAGGTTTTAAGTACAAAAAAAGTTGAAATTCGTCCCCCACATGATATAAAACATCTCTTAGGGTATTATTATCAAGGTGACGAATCAAGTGTACTTATGGCAATAAACGCTGCTTTGGAAGCGCGTTCAAATTGGGTTGAATTAGGGTGGGAGCAAAGAGCAGCGATTTTTTTAAAAGCCGCTGACCTACTTTCCGGCCCATATCGTGCAAAACTGAACGCAGCTACCATGCTTGGGCAATCAAAAAATGTATATCAAGCTGAGATTGATGCTGCCTGTGAACTTGCTGATTTTTATCGGTTTGGCGTAAAGATTATGTCTCAAATATATGAAATGCAGCCAGAGTCAAATTATGGAATGTGGAATTACAATGAATTTCGTCCGCTTGAGGGATTTGTATTTGCCTTGACACCCTTTAACTTTACTTCAATTGCAGGAAACCTGCCTGTTGCACCTGTAATAATGGGAAATGTTTGTGTCTGGAAACCTGCAAAAACTGCAGTTTATTCGGCATCCATTATAATGGAAATCTTGCGTGAAGCCGGACTTCCTGATGGGGTGATAAACCTTGTTTACGTTTCGGGTCCAATGGCTGGTAAAGTCATTTTTAGTCATCCGGATTTTGCAGGCATCCATTTTACAGGTTCGACTGAGGTATTTCAGGATATTTGGAAAAAAATAGGTGAGAATATATTCAGGTTTAAATCATATCCCAGGATTGTCGGAGAAACAGGTGGAAAGGATTTTATTTTTGCTGATAATACTGCAGATCCTAATGCTTTGGCCACCGCAATTGTTCGAGGTGCTTTCGAGTATCAGGGTCAAAAATGCTCAGCTGCTTCAAGAGTTTATATTCCGGTTTCAATATGGGAGAGAACATGGATCCAAACTGTTTCGCAGTTGGAAAGAATGAAAATGGGGCCGCCTGAGGATTTTACCAACTTCATTAATGCTGTTATTGACGAAGCATCGTTCGACAAACTGAAAAGTTTTATAGATAAAGCAAAAGATGACGAGGATGCCAAGGTGATTTTTGGGGGGAAATGTGATAAAACAGTTGGTTATTTTATTCAGCCAACAGTTATTCTCACCACTAATCCTTTCTATTCTACGATGAAAGAAGAGCTTTTCGGGCCTGTTGTCACGATTTATGTTTATGAGGATTCGAAACTTGATGAGACATTGACGCTTGTTGACACCACATCAGTTTATGCCCTGACTGGAGCAATATTTTCACAAAATCGCTATTCAATTGAACGTATGACTAAGAAGTTGAGCAATTCTGCTGGAAATTTCTATATTAATGATAAGCCAACAGGAGCTGTTGTAGGGCAACAGCCTTTTGGCGGAGCGCGTGGATCGGGAACAAACGATAAAGCAGGGTCGGTTTTCAATTTGCTCCGTTGGGTATCTATCCGGACAGTAAAGGAGACGTTTGTTTCAGCCAAAGATTTTATGTATCCCAATTTCTTGCCTGATAATGGCTGAAGAATTTTTAAGCAATCAAGATAAATAATTTGAAAATGTAAATAGTATTGAGTTAATTTGTATTCAATTAATTAAAAAATTTTCAAAGATGAGATCTATAATGACAAACGGGTTTTTTAAAACCATAACAAACAAGTACTTGTTTGCATTTTTGGTGTTTAGTGTTTGGATGATCTTTCTTGATGACCACAATATTTTGTTTCTGCGTCAGAATATAAATAAACTTAAGAAATACAAGGTAGAAAGCAATTATTACAAAGAAAAGATATTGGCTGACAATGAACGTTTACAGGAACTACAAACAAGTTCTAAAAATCTTGAAAAATTTGCACGAGAGCAATTTTTAATGAAAAAAAAGAACGAAGATATTTTTCTTGTAATCGAAAACGAATAATATCTTAAGCTTTTATTAGAATTATTCAAAAAACCAATTCTTAATAATTGAATATTTGATTGTTATGAAAGTTGATTACGATTTTTTTAAAATACAGAGTAGTCTCATTCCGCAAAGGGGTAGAATCATTGTCTCAGAGCCTTTTTTACCAGGGAATTATTTTAGTCGTTCCGCGGTGCTTCTGGTTGACCATTCACCTAATGGTACTGTAGGCTTTATTCTGAATAAACCTATTGAAACACGTTTCAACCAATTCCTGACTATTATACCAAGTTTCCGTTTTCAGGTTTTTACCGGTGGCCCGGTTAGTAATGATAGTCTATACTATATTCATACTTTAGGAGATAAAATCAGTGGTAGCCTTAAAGTAAAAGGCGAATTGTACTGGGGTGGTTCCTTTGAAGAATTAAAATTAGCCATTGCAACAGGAAAGGCAAAACCAGATCAGGTTAAGTTTTTTGTAGGTTATTCGGGTTGGAGTTCTGGACAACTTGAAGATGAAATTACGGGAAATTCGTGGCTGGTTACTGAGGCGGATATTAAAATGATTATGAAAAGCAATCAAGATTTTTGGCTCGAAAGTGTTAAAAATGCTGGTGGACATTATAAAACATGGCGTAATTTTCCGGAAGATCCGAATTCAAACTAAAACTATATTACGAACCACCAGCTTGGTTACCTGCAACTTTACAAATTTCCTGTTGCGGATATCAGGTTGCTGCCTATCCCTCATATTATTAAATAGTTGACTGCCGACAAAAGGCACATTGAGTTAACTTCTCATTGTGTATCATTGTTCTACATCGGTTATGGAGATACCCTATTTACTCTGTAATATCCATGCAAATTTGTAGCTTTCTTTTAATTTTTCAAGAGCTTTCTTTGCCTGACTATTTGTATCATAACCGATTCCAACCCTGAAAGGCTCGGATTCACCCAAAATCATGGCTTCGTAACCCTCTGTTTTAAGCTTTTGTGAAAAATTCGATGCCTGTATCTTATCTTTAAACGAACCCAAAATCAGATAATACTTATCGGTAATTGAATCGCTAACTGATATACTTTCAGACTTTTCAGGTAATATTTTACTTCCTTTGGCTGGGTTATCTCCTTGTTTTTGTTCAATCTTTACCTCCGAATAGTCTCCTTTTCCCTGTTTTATGTTCTCTCCTTTTCCAAAGCCGGGAATAAATATTTCTGTCCGGCGGTTTTCCCTGTGTTCCTGCGGTGTACATGTGACACCATCAGCACATTTATTCAACAATTC
>CAILKW010000353.1 GCA_903834845.1 uncultured Bacteroidia bacterium
CAACCTTTTTTTAGAGAAAATATTCTGCAGTAATGATAAAGCAACCTGCGAAATTATCCTCGAAACAAAAGGTAATTTACCGGTTTATTTGCACCTTACAGGTATTACAGTCGAAAATGGGGTACAATGCCTTGTTAATGCTGTTGATATTACCGAACGAAAAAAGGCTGAATTGAGGGTAGCAAAAAGTGAAGAACGTTTCCGGTTTATAGCAGAAAGATCCAATGACCTGATTTTTGTTTACACTTTAATACCGAAAATGGGTTTTGAATATGTAAGTCCATCTGCCGAAAAAATTACTGGCTACACACCCGAAGAACACTATAACGACCCACTATTGGGAATGAAACTCGTGCATCCCGATGACCGCCACGTATTGAAAACTTTGCAAAATGGCATTATCAATCAGGATATCACCATTATCCGTTGGATACGTAAGGATGGAAGTATTATTTGGACTGAGTCGCAAAACATCCCGATTTTAAACGAAAAAGGAGAATTAACAGCTATTCAGGGAAAAGCAACCGATATTACCGAACGAATAATGGCTGAAGAACGATTGAAAAAACTATCTCAGGCAGTGGAACAAAGCCCTGTTAGCATTGTGATCACTGATCTTGATGGAAAAATTGAATACGCCAACCCTGAAGCCTGCGAAAATACCGGATATCCACTTAATGAACTGATAGGCAACAACCCGCGAGTTCTGAAATCAGGTGAGTTTTCATCAGATGAATATAAGAAATTGTGGGAAACTATTAGTGGCGGTAATAAGTGGAGCGGAGAATTTCATAATAAAAAGAAAAATGGTGAACTTTACTGGGAATCTGCAACAATTAGTCCTATTACAGGTACGGACGGAAAAATTACTCACTACCTCGCTGTAAAAGAAGATATTACCCAACGAAAGCAATCCGAACAGGAAATACACCGGCTCAATGCAAATCTTGAACTTAAAATAGCTGCAAGGACAGCCCAGTTAGGTGAAACAAATCAGAGACTTTCGGATATTATCAAAGGAACTAATGTAGGTACATGGGAATGGAATATTCAGACCGGCGAAACTATATTCAACGAACGATGGGCAGGAATAATTGGTTACACCCTCGAAGAATTATCACCGGTAAATATTGAAACATGGATGAAATTTGCACATCCCGCTGATTTAAAACTATCGGACGAATTGCTCGAAAAACACTTTCATAGAGAGACCGACTTTTATGAGGTCGAATCAAGAATGAAACACAAAAATGGTGAATGGGTATGGGTTTTCGACCGGGGAAGAGTAAGCCAGTGGGATGCCGATGGCAAACCGCTACTTATGTCGGGTACGCACCAGGATATTACCGATCGCAAAAAAGCCGAAAACTTCGAAAAGGAGTTGCTGCAATTGTCATTACAGTTAACCGGTATTCCTGTTACCGAAATTGAAAATGCACTTGATTTGGCCCTGGGCAGGATTGGGAGTTTTCTTGGTGCCGACAGAACTTACATTTTCGAAATCAACACCATTACCGGCACCATGAGTAATATAAATGAATGGTGTAATGAAGGAGTTGACCCTGAGATTGGTAACCTTCAGGATATCCCTTACGATATTTTCCCAAAGTGGATGGCTACATTGAACCGTAATGAAAATGTTATTATACCCTCTGTTAGGGCACTGCCTGATACATGGATAGCTGAACGCGAAATCCTTGAACCACAAGGAATACAATCACTCATTTCGATACCTATGTTCCTTGAAAACAATCTTATTGGTTTCGTTGGTTTAGACTCTGTAAAATCAGAGCGGGTATTCTCCATATATGAGATAAATGTTTTAAAAGTTTGGGGTAACATGCTTGCAAGTTTAATCAACCACAGACGAAAAGAAGAGTACATTGAACAAACCCGACAGAATTACGAAACTTTTTTCAACACCATAGATGATTTTCTGCTTGTCATTGACGAAAACGGGAAAATCATTCATACCAACAAAACAGTAAAGCAACGGCTTGAATATACTTTAGGGGAACTACTGGGTGAATCAATTTTGATAGTGCATCCAGCCGAACACCGCGAAGAAGCTGGCCGATTTCTTGGCGAAATGTTAGTTGGTTCTGCCGATTATTGTACCATTCCTCTTACAACAAAATCCGGAACTCTTATTCCGGTTGAAACAAGGGTAAGGCATGGTTTCTGGGATGGTAAACCTGTGTTTTTCAGCGTAAGCAAGGATGTGTCAAAAATAAAATTATCCGAAGAAAAATTTTCCAAAGCATTCCAGTCGAATGCAGCATTAATGGCAATTACCGGTTTTGAGGATGGCCTATTTATTGATGTCAATGAAACACTTATTAAAACATTGGGCTATACGCGTGATGAATTGATAGGCAAAACTTCGCTTGCTTTAAACCTTTTCGAAAATCATGAATGTCGGAATACAATAATGGAAAAAATAAGTCAAAACATTCATATAAGAGAAGTTGAAGTTGTGGCTAAAACAAAAACCGGCGTTCATATAATCGGGCTGTTTTCAGCTGATATTATCCACATTGGTAATGATAAATGTTTATTAACCATGATGGTTGATATTACTGAACGCAAACGAGCTGAAGGAGAAATTTTAAAAGCCAAAAACGAAGCCGATAAAGCCAATAAAGCCAAAAGCGAATTCCTCTCACGTATGAGCCATGAACTGCGGACGCCAATGAATTCAATTCTCGGATTCGGTCAGTTGCTTCAATTAGGTGAACTTAATCCTGCTCAGCATAAAAATGTTTTTCATATCCTAAACAGCGGAAAGCATCTTCTCAATCTGATCAACGAAGTGTTAGACATTTCACGCATCGAATCAGGCCACCTTTTGCTCACTCAGGAATCGGTGCATGTAAAAAGAATCGTAAACGAAATGATGGAAACCGTCAGGCCTATGGCCGATGAAAAAATGATTACACTCGAGCTTTTAGACTCGCCGACTAACTATTTCTCAATTGATGCCGATAAACAAAGGCTTAAACAAGTATTATTGAACCTGTTAAGTAATGCCATAAAATATAACATAAAAGATGGTTTTGTAATAATCAAAACTGAAACTATGCCCTTAAATGATGTCGGCATTTTTCCGTTACGAATTTCAATTACCGATACCGGTGTGGGAATTCCCAAAGAAGACATTTATAAGCTTTTTAATCCTTTCGAGCGTATAGGTGCTGAAAGAACCACTACAGAAGGTACCGGCCTTGGACTTACAGTTGCCAAAAAACTAATGATTGCGATGGGTGGTAATATAGGAGTAGATAGTATGCCCGGAATGGGGTCAAATTTTTGGATCGAACTCCCGCTAAGTGAAGGCACAAATAATAACATCGAAACATCAAACGGCATAAAAGAATCAGTATCGAAAAAAGAGGAAAAATCAAGTACAATTTTGTACATCGAAGACAGTACCTCAAATGTCGAATTAGTTGAACAAATCCTGATTCACAGGCGTTCAGATATTCGGTTAATAACCAATATGAGCGGCAAAAAGGCAATACAACTCGCAATTGAATTAGCACCTGATTTAATCCTTCTTGATCTTGATTTGCCAGATATTCCAGGCAGTGAAGTACTCCGAATTCTTAAGTCGGATGAAAAAACCAGAGCAATTCCCGTGGTGATAATCACTGCCGATGCCATGCGTGAACAGTATGATAAATTACTGGAAGCAGGAGCTGAAAAGTACCTGACCAAACCCCTTGACATTTTGGCATTTCTGCAAGTGGTTGATCAATGGGTTATTAAAAAGCAAATACCGTAAAAACTCTCCATGAATTCAAAAACAAAGATCAATTATGAAATCAAATCGTTTTGAATATGTTAACTTGGTTTTCAACGTTACTTCCAAAAATATTTTGGATGCTTTGGTTATACTTATAATCGGTATTATTCTTACGTTTATAACAGCATTTTATTTCGAACGCGACGATGAAGAAACATCAAACATAACATATAACTCTGAATGTACGGAAATAAAGACCAAAATATCAATACGTTTGCATGCCCATTCCCAGCTTTTACGGTCGGGAGCAGCCCTTTTTGGAACAACAGATACAATAACTCGTAATGTATGGAAAAACTATATTGAACAGTCAAAAATTTACAAAAATCTACCTGGCATACAAGGGGTTGGATACGCAATGATTGTACCTGAAAATCAATTACAAAACCATATAAACCAAATACGAAGCGAAGGATTTTCTGACTATACTGTACGCCCTGAAGGAAAAAGAAATGTTTATACTTCTATAATTTATATTGAACCCTTTTCAGACCGGAATATTCGTGCTTTTGGTTACGATATGTTTTCGGAGCCAATCAGGCGAAAAGCAATGGAGCAATCACGCGATTCCGACCTTGCCGTACTTTCGGGAAAAGTAATATTGGTTCAGGAAACAAGCAAAGATGTACAATCGGGTACTTTGCTTTATGTTCCGGTTTACTATAACAACATGCCAACAAAAACCATAGAACAACGCCGTGCAGCCATAAGAGGCTGGGTTTATAGTCCTTATCGTATGAAAGACTTAATGGATGGAATTTTAGGAAGATGGGATTTAGACCCAACAACCAAAATTCATTTACAAGTTTACGATGACAGCCTTTCAACCAAATCACTACTATACGACAGTCAGCAAAACGATAGCATAAACTACGATGATATACCTTCGCGTACAATTTCACTGCCTGTAGTATTTAATGGTAAAACCTGGATACTACATTTTACCCAATCACATGAACAATCATCATTTAATGCAAAAATAATCATCATAGGAATAGGCGGCATTGCCATAACTGTGCTATTATTAGCTTTATCCTTAGTGGTATTTAATACTCTTCAACAGGCAAAAAAAATAGCAGGACAATTAACATCGGAATTAAAAGAAAGCGAGGAGCGTTTTAAAATTTTGCTGAACTCTACAGCTGAAGCCATTTATGGTATTGATCTGCAAGGAATTTGCATATTTTCGAATGCTGCATGTCTAAAAATATTGGGATACCAAAACACGGAGCAATTTGTTGGCAAAAATGTCCACGATCAAATCCATTATGCCCATGCTGATGGAAGTTTTTTTGATGTTAAAGATTGTCCTATAAATAAATCTTTTATTAATGGAATAGGAACATATATTGACAGCGAAGTCTTTTGGCGAGCCGATGGCACATGCATTCCGGTTGAATACTGGTCGTATCCAATGTTTATTAATGGAAAAATAGAGGGTTCGGTAGTTACTTTTTTCGACATTACCGAGCGCAAACAAACAGATTTTTTATTGGAACAAACGCGCCGCAATTACGAAACTTTTTTCAATACAATTGATGATTTTCTTTTTGTGCTTGATGAGCAGGGAAATATTATTCACACAAATACTACCGTTACCAAAAGGCTCGAATATTCGGCTGAAGAGCTTAATAAAAAGTCAGTTATGATGGTTCATCCTGCCGAACGCCGCGAAGAAGCTGGTCGTACTGTAGAAGAGATGCTGGCTGGTACTGCCGATTTTTGTCCTGTTCCGCTTGTTACAAAATCAGGAAATTTTATTCCGGTTGAAACAAGGGTAAAAGCCGGTTTTTGGGATGGTAAACCTGTAATTTTCGGAGTTACTAAAGACGTTTCAAAGATTAAATTATCTGAAGAAAAATTTTCGAAAGCCTTTCAGTCAAATGCAGCATTAATGGCAATATCGAGTTTTGAAGATGAAAAATTCATTGATGTAAACAATGCTTTCCTGACAACGTTGGGCTATAAATGTTACGAAATTATAGGTAAAACAGCTGCTGAACTTAATCTTTTTGCTGATACTGAGGCACGAATGTCAATTGTTGAAAAAATAACAAATAACATTCCTGTAAGAGAAATTGAATTAGAGATAAGAACAAAATCGGGTGACATTTTAATTGGCTTATTTTCCGCCGACCATATTCAAATCGGCAACGAACAGTGCTTATTGACTGTTATGGTTGATATTACATCACGCAAACAATCTGAAGAAAAAATCAAGGAAGCAAGAAACGAAGCAGAGAAAGCCAATCATGCCAAAAGTGAATTCCTTTCGCGTATGAGCCACGAATTGCGCACCCCAATGAATGCGATTCTTGGATTCGGACAATTGCTTCAATTGGGAGAACTTAATCCTTCACAAAAAAGAGGTGTTACGCATATTTTAAACGGAGGGAAGCATCTGCTAAATCTGATAAACGAAGTTCTTGACATTGCACAAATTGAGTCGGGTAAAATTTCACTTTCTTTAGAACCTGTTCAACTAAGGAGTGTTATGGAGGAAGCAATGAATATTGTCCTCCCATATACTCAAAAACAGCACCAGACACTCGAACTGATTCCGTCAACTGCTAATAATCTTTTCGTAATGGCCGATCGTCAACGTTTAAAACAGGTTCTGCTCAATTTAATTAATAACGCCATAAAGTATAACAGAGAGAATGGTTCTGTTCTAATAAATACAGAATTGATAGTACCTGATATTTCGGGAAATTCATTTGTCAGGCTTTCAATTGCAGATACTGGTATTGGAATAGCAGCCGAAGACATTCCAAAACTGTTTAAACCGTTCGAACGCATAGGTGCCGAACAAACAGAAACAGAAGGAACAGGGCTTGGCCTTGCAGTCGTCAAAAAGCTGATGGATGCAATGGGCGGAAATGTAAGCTTGGAAAGTGTAAAAGGAACAGGCTCAACATTCAGCATTGAACTCCCACACTGCAAAAGCCAGTTTGAAGCCATCGAAAAAACAGATGACCTATTGGTATCAGAAATAATTTCGGATCTAAAAAAAGGTACGATCCTGTATATCGAAGACAATTTATCGAATACCGAATTGGTTGAGCAAATACTTTCGACCCAGCGTTCTGGCATACGTTTGGTCAGCAACCAAAACGGAAATCAAACAATACCCCTGTCACTAATTTACAAACCCGATTTAATTCTTCTCGATCTCGATTTACCCGATATACATGGCACTGAAGTTATCAGGCAACTGAAAGCCGATGACAAAACCAGGAAAATTCCCGTTGTTATAATAAGCGCAGATGCTATGCCCAGGCACATTGAAAAACTTTTGCAGGCAGGGGCAGAGAATTATCTGACAAAACCTCTTGATGTTACAGCATTTTTAGAGGTGGTTGATAAATGGATTGGGGAGCAGTAGGGAGTAGGGAAAAATCAGAAAAAAAATAAAAAATGATAAATGAAAACTTAAAAAATGCAAACATCCTGATTATAGATGATCAGGATTTCAACATTTACGTTTTGGAGGGATTTCTCAGATTATTGGGATATACAAATATTAATTCAACAACCAATTCAGGTACAGCGGTTTGCATGTTCAAATCTTTTGCACCCGATTTAATCCTGCTTGATTTGATGATGCCACCTCCAAATGGTTACCAGGTAATGGAGCAACTGAAAGAGCTGATTCCTTTAAACACATATTTACCAATACTTGTCCTGACTGCAGATATAACTGCCGAAGCGAGACAAAATGCTCTTGCTGGTGGTGCAAGGGATTTTCTTTCAAAACCATTCGAATTACTTGAAGTGGGTCTTCGTATTGATAACTTGCTGTTTGCCCGCTATCTTCACCTTCAGATGCAAGACCAAAACAAAATATTGGAGGAAAAAGTTAAGCAACGAACAATGGAACTTCAAAAAACAAATGCCGATTTGATTGCTTCCAGAGATAAAGCTGAAGCCAGCGACCGGTTAAAATCTGAATTTCTGCGCACCATTTCACATGAAATACGTACTCCCCTTAATGGTATTCTGGGAATTGCATCACTTCTGGCAGAATCGAAACTACCGGAAGAAAAAAAGCTGGAATATGTTGATTTGATGCATGATTCAAGTAATCGCCTTGTAAGTACAATCAACGATTATGTTGATATGGCACTGATTGGTTCCGGTAATGTTAATGTCAATTGCTCCACAGTTTATGTTAGTAATCTTTTAGATGAGGTGAAAAATAAATATTATAGGCAATGTAAAGCTAAAAATCTCAAATTAAGTTTATTGCTTCCTGAGGATCACGATGAATTGACTATTCTAACCGATCATACCTTATTACAAAAAGCACTTTTTCATTTAATGGATAATGCAACCAAATTCACTATTGAGGGTAATATTACAATAGGTCTTTCCATTGAACAGGATACGATTGGAATTTTTGTAAAAGATACCGGTGTTGGTATAGATGAAAACGCTAAGGAACTTATATTCAAAATTTTCATGCAAGGTGAAACCTCGGTTAACCGCACTTATGAAGGTAGCGGACTGGGATTATCAATTGTAAATGGTATTATAAACCTACTTTGTGGAGAGATCCGATTTGAATCGGTTAGAGGTCAAGGCACTACTTTTTTTATTAAGTTACCTCTCAAACAATGATAAAACTCGTTTCTTTTTTACCTTTAGGCAAAATTACTTTATGAAACATTATTCCAATAAAACTACTTATGAAAGACAACCAAACATCTGCTGCACTTCTCCGCCAAAAAGCCGAGAAGTTACTGAACACGAAGCGTACCTCCGATGAAAAATCAACCAATCTATCTGGCAACCAATCGGAAGCAGAATCGTTAAGACTTATTCATGAGTTACAGGTACACCAAATAGAACTCGAAATAATCAATCAGGAGCTTATTCAGGAAAAAGAAAAAGCGAATGAAAGACTGTCCGAGTCGGAACTCCTCCGGGCGAAAGAAAAGGCAGAAGCAAATAATAAAAAACTTTACAATCTCGCCGACCATTTGCCGTGCCATATTGCTTATGTTGATACAGAAACTTTAAGATATGAATTTGTAAATAAAGAATTTCAGAGATCCTTCGGAATTCCGGTTAACGAAATAGTAGGCCAATATGTGAAAGATATTATTGGAGACGATAATTTCCAGTTTGCCTTAGAATTCATTAATGAAGTACGAAAAGGAAAAACAGCCTCGTATGAAGCAGTTTTTAATCTTGTTTCAGGAAAACGTTGGATAAGCGTTGATTATGTACCCGATTTTGATCTGAACGGTAAGGTAAAATCAATTATTGTACTCGCCTACGACATCACAGAGCGCAAAAATGCAGAAAAAGTAATCAAAGCGAGTGAGGATAAATACCGGTTGTTAGCCGAAAATATATCAGATGTAATATGGATTTATAACCTCATTAAAGGCAAATTTACCTATATCAGTCCATCGGTTTTTCAATTGCGTGGCTATACCGAAACAGAGGCAATGAACGAAAGTATTGAAGATGCTTTAATGCCAGAATCGTTTCAGAAAATAAAAACCGATCTTCCGGTTCGTATGACGGAATTTCAGTATGATATAAGTAACACTTATATTGATCAGGTACGACAACCGTGCAAAGATGGGAAAGTTAAGTGGATAGAAATTGTAACTAAATTTCAGTATGCAAAGGATGGAACTATAGAAGTACTCGGTGTTTCACGAGATATTTCAGAACGAAAAAAGACGGAAGAAGCACTTACGGTAAGCGAAAAAAAATATAGAGATCTTTATGAATCAATAATGGATGCCATTGTCGTTGTTGATATGGAAGGAATGATTACTGATGCCAATGGCGCGTTTCAAAATATGCTTGGATATACCTTAAATGAGTTAACTTCACTGAATTATCTCGACCTTACACCTAAAAAATGGCATAAATTTGAAATTGAAAATTATTCAAGCCATATTCTGCAAAAAGGGTATTCTGATCCTTATGAAAAAGAATATCAAAGAAAAGACGGCACTATATGTCCGGTAGAATTGAGGGTTTTTCTGATTAAAGATAATCAAAACCTCCCCTCTTATATGTGGGCAATTGTTCGTAACATCAGTGAACGCAAACAGGCTGAAGCCGAAATAAAACTAAAAAATGAAGAACTTCAGAAAATTAATGCTGAAAAAGATAAATATTTTTCAATCATTGCCCACGACTTAAGGGGTCCATTAAGCGGCTTTTTGGGATTAACAGAGCTAATGGCCAAAGGATTGCACAGAATGACTCTGGCTGAGATTGAGAAACTTGCACTGCTCCTGCGAAATTCTGCCGCAAATATTTTCCGTTTACTTGGAAATCTTTTAGAATGGTCGCGAATGCAAAGAGGATTAACCACTTTTGAATCGTCATCTTTTTTACTGATGCCAAAGATTTTGGAAAACATGGTTTTTGTTATTGAAGCAGCCAATAAAAAAGAGATTACCATCAGCTATAATATCCCTAAATATATAGAGATTACGGCAGATGAAAAAATGTTCGGAGGGATCATTCGCAATTTGGCATCAAATGCTGTGAAATTTACTCCCAACGGTGGATCTGTTAAAATTTCGGCAAAGTCGGTTTCCAACAAATCAGTAGAGATTATTATAAAAGATACCGGTATTGGAATGAATAAAAAAATGATAGACAATCTTTTCCACCTTGATAAAAATACAAATAGAAAAGGCACTGATGGAGAAAATAGTACCGGATTAGGACTGATTATCTGCAAGGATTTTATCGAAAAAAATGGTGGTCGTTTGTTGATCGAAAGTGATGAAGGCAAGGGAAGTATTTTTCGTTTTACAATTCCTGCAAAATAATTAAATTACGCATTTATACTACTAATATTGTACTTAATAGGATAACCGAAAATTTAATCGGATTAACTATTTTTGTCGCCTGTCAGTTTTGAAACTCAGCATAGTGTTATTTTTTAAGACAGGGCATAAATTTTTCAGAAATCATTTGATATGGAACATTATAAGATTAACCATTTACAGGAACTCGAAGCTGAATCAATTTTCGTGATTCGCGAGGTTGTGGCTCAGTTCGAGAGACCAGTGATGCTTTTTTCGGGAGGTAAAGATTCAATAGTCATGTTTCATCTTGCCCGTAAAGCTTTTCATCCTTTGAAAATACCGTTCCCTTTGATGCATATAGATACAGGTCACAATTTTGAAGAAACTATAAAATACAGGGACGATCTTGCAGAAAAAACAGGTACTCGACTGATAATTAAATACGTACAGGATTCTATTGATAATGGACGAGCAACTGAAGAGAAAGGATTAAATGCCAGCCGTAACGTTCTCCAGACAGTTACTCTTCTTGATGCACTCGAAGAAATGAAATTTGACTGTGCAATGGGTGGCGGCCGCCGTGACGAAGAAAAAGCCAGAGCAAAAGAACGATTCTTCTCTCACCGCGATGAGTTTGGACAATGGGATCCC
>CAILKW010000354.1 GCA_903834845.1 uncultured Bacteroidia bacterium
GTATTTTTTGAAACATCCAAAGAGGTAAGATGATTGGTATAGCAGTAAAATGTCGAAAGTGAATTAAGACCGGTAACATTCAAAGTCGTTAATAAGTTGGTGTGGCAATCCAAATTCTCCAAAGCTGTATTTGTGGAAAAATCTAAACTTGATAATTGATTGTTGTTACAATAAATCTCAGAAAGTGATGTAAAACCGGTAACATTCAGGCTTGATAATTGATTATGAGAGCAATCAATGTAAGAAAGGGAAGTAAGACCGGTAATATTTAAATTCGTTAATAGATTATTATTGCAGTATAATTTCTCAAGTGAGGTATTTGTTGAAACATTTAAAGTTGCCAGTTGATTGTTGTCGTAATAACCTTCAATTAGAGAAGTAAGGCCTGAAACATTCAAATTTGTCAATAAATTATTACTACAATAAAAATATTCAAGCGAAGTATTTGCAGTAACATCTAATGCAGTTAGTTGATTGTGACTACAGTTTAGTGATACAATATTCGTAAAAGCTTCAATTCCGGTCAAATCAGCAATACTTTTGTTCTCAACATTAATTTCACCATCATAGGCTTCAGCTTCAGCACATTGAATTTCGTAATCGCTATTTGCATCAAGTCTCGGAATTGCTAATAAGGCTGTTTTAAAGTTGACATCGGGAATGTTTACAATGCAGTTGCCACAGAATGTATTAAAACTTACCCCATCATCTATATTGGTCCATGAGGCTGTTGAATATCCTATATCATCAACCTGAATACATGTTAAGTCAGGATTGAATTTTGCATTAAAATCAGTCAGACGAATATTGTTTTTGTTTTTTACGGTCAAACTCGTCAATAAATTGGTAGAACAATTCAATTTTTGCAAAGCTGTATTTGTGGAAAAATTTAAACTTGCCAGTTGGTTGTCAATACAGTTAATATAATTCAGAGACGTTAGACCTGAAACATTTAAACTCGTCAACAAATTGGTGTTGCAGTATATTTCGTTAAGTGAATTAAGACCAAGACCCGAAAAATCCAAACTTGTAAACTTGTTATTTGACAAGTCAAGTGTACTAAGGGAGGCAAGTCCTGAAATATTTATACTCGTTAATAAATTATGGTCGCAGTAAATTTGTGTAAGTGAAGTATTTACCTGGAAATCCAAACTTGTAAAACTGTTAGCAGAACAATCAATATAAGAAAGAGAAGTAAGAGCGGCAATATTTAAAGTGGGGAGACGATTGTTATAACAGTCTAAATGAGTAATAGATGTATTTGCCGAAATATCTAAAGTAGTAAGTTGATTGGTACTGCAGTCCAAGTTGGTAATATTTGTAAAAGCTCCAATTCCGGTTAAATCAGCAATAGTTTTACTGCTTACATTAATTGTACCTGTAAATGCAGCAGCTTCTGTACATTGAATTTCATCATCTCCATCGGCATCGATTCCGGATATTGCCAATAATGCAGTTTTAAAGTTGGTATCGGGAATGGTTACCAGACAAGCATTGCAATCTGTACTATATCTTGAAGCAGCATCTTTATTTGGCATGTTGGTTTTAGACCATTGTATATTATCTACCTGAATACATGTCAATTTTGGATTGTTTCGTGAATCAAACCCAGTAATATTAATATTGTTTCCGTTTTTTATGTTCAAGCTCGTTAATGAATTATAAACACAATCCAATTTTAGAAAAGCTGTATTTGTAGAAAAGTCTAAACTTTCCAGTTTGTTGTCGTTACAGTCAATATAAACGAGAGCCGTTAAACCTGTAACATTTAAACCCGTTAATAAATTGTTGGGGCAGTAAATCTCGTTTAGGGAGGTAAGTCCGATACCGGAAAAATTTAACGTTGCGAATTTATTTTTTGAACAGTCAATTGTAGTAAGGGAAGCAAGTCCTGAAATATTTATACTCGTTAATAAATTATGGTCGCAGTAAATTTCTGTAAGTGAAGTATTTGATGATACATCCAACGCAGTTATTTGATTGATGCTGCAGTCCAAGATCGTAATATTCGTAAAAGCTTCAATACCTGTAATATCAGAAATGGATTTACCGGAAACATCAATTGTTCCTGACCAGGTAGCGGCTTCAGAACACTGTATTTTGCTATCAATATTGGCATCAAGTCCAGGTATAGCTATTAAAGCAGCTTTAAAATTCGCATCGGGAATGGTTACGGTAACAGATCCTGGACATTGCGCCATGGAAGAAGTTGTCATTACGACAATCATCCCAATAATCAGAAGTGCGATTTTATTCATTTTGTATTTTTGTTTAAATTGTTATTGAATTGATATTGTTTTATTTGCAGACTCTCGAATATGATTTTCGAAGTCCTTTTTTTTGGAATTTTTCAACATCAAATCCAATCGGTAATTTTGAATGTTGTTTTCGTATCGGCATATTTCAAGCGAATTGGAAAGAACAATAATTTTAGTTAGTGGCAAGCTATTAGAATAATCGAGGATAATTTTTGACCCCTTTGTTTCTATAAATTCAAAATCAAGGAAAACAATGTCAATCGTATCCGTTTTGAGAAATTGAAGGAAATCTGAATTATTATCTGTGTCGAATACGACCCGAAAATCGGGTATCTGGTTTAGAAGTATTTTGAGGCTTTCGCGATACGGTTTGCTCTGTTCAACGATGGCTATGTTCATATCTAATTCTTATCATCCAAATTTTGAACAAATTTATGGCATGGTATAACAGCTTGTAAGAGGGAAAACCTGTATTTAGGCTAAGGGTAAACCCCTAATTTCAGTTTCTTTTTTAGGAAGTTGAATGTTTTGTAATTTGTAATATTTGTTTTGTAATTTAAAATAAATGTATTATCTTTGCATCAGAATAAACAAGCAATGAGAATAATCACCTACAAAGCCATTGATCAATATACAACATTGCATACCGATGTAAAAGTGGCATTGGACGAATGGTACATTAAAACAGAGCAAAGTCACTGGCAGTGTTTTGCAGATATAAGACAGACTTTTAACAGCGTTGATCTTATGGGGAATAAACGATACGTGTTCAATATCAAAGGTAACACGTACAGGTTGATAGCGTTAATCCTTTTTGCACCCAAAATTGTATATATTCGGTTTATTGGCTCACATACTGAATATGCCAAAATTAAACATTGTTCATTAATTTAAAATGTTAAATGTATGAAACGGATAGTCACCAACGCAGAATACGAAGCCATAATGACCAGGGTAAATGAACTTGTGGAAATAGTGGACAACCTTACACCTGTGACGGATAAGAATTTGATAGAACTTGATTTTTTGACCGATTTGGTAGTAGCCTACGAAAAGGAGCATTACCCGATCGGTAAATTATCGCTTAGTGATGTGATGAAAGCACGGATGGAGGAAATGAATATTACGCAACGAACCCTGGCTGAAATGCTTGAGATAAGCCCCCCAAGAGTTAGTGAATATCTTTCAGGAAAATCGGAACCTACTTTGCAGGTGGCACGAAGGATACAAAAACAATTGAATATTGATGCGAGCGTGATACTGGGTGGCGGATAACGATTATTCTACTGTAAAATATTGATTTTTAATTGCCCAGACGATTAATCCGGCACTGTTCCGTACATTTGATTTGATAAAAATATTGGTCCGGTGGGTTTCGACCGTTTTATTGCTGATATGCAGTTTATCCGAGATTTCCTGCGTTGTAAAACCCTGGCAGATCATGAGCAATATTTCCAATTCACGACTTGTCAGATTTTCGGTACGCGTAACAGGGTTTACATATTGGTAAGCCAGTTTTTTCAATATCTCCTGGCTAAAATAATTGCCTCCTTTGTGAACTGTGGTTATGGCTTGCTGCAACTCATATTTGTTTGTTTTTTTCAGGATAAACCCTTTTACACCTGCCTTTATCATCTGTGTATAATGGCCGGAATCTGAAAACATAGTGAGAGCAATAACCTTCAGTTCCGGATTTACCTTTAGGGCATTAATTGTGACCTGAATCCCGTTAATGGCAGGCATTTCAATATCCATTAAAACGATATCAACCTTGATTTGATTAAGTGCTTCAACAAATCTGTAACCATTCGATGTATCAAAAATAACATTAAATCCTTCTATTTGATTTAAAACCAGTTTTATACCTTCACGGAATAAATCGTGGTCGTCTATAATGACAATATTTATTTCATCCATAATCTATTGTAATAAAGGAATTTCAATATTTACTTTTGTTCCCCTTTTCAGCGAACTTTCAATAACTAATTTGCCTCCGAAGGTTTCTACCCTGTTTTTAATGTTATATAAACCCATTCCAACGGTTCTTTCCGGATTTGAGTCAAATCCCTTTCCATTGTCGGCATAATAAATGTACAACACTTTTTCCCTGCTCCTGATGTCAATGTTAATCCTTGAGGCATCGGCATGTTTCATGGTATTGTTTAGCAATTCGGTTATACAGCGATATACTGATAATTCCTTATTCGGTTCAAACCGACAGGAGAAATCAGATGTAAATTCTACCTCTATACTATTGCTGTTGATCAAAGATGCTATAAAATTGTTTAAAGCCGTAATTAGACCATGATTTTCAAGTACATACGGACTAATATTATGTGAGATCCGAGTAACCTCGTCAATAGCATCTGAAATTACCTTTTGTGTTTTATCCCTGATAGATTCCTTGTCGGCATCTCTCGCGTCAATATATGCTTGAAAATAGAGGTTGATAGCCGATAAAACTGGTCCTAATCCATCATGGAGGTCTCTTGCAATGCGTTTTCGTTCATTAGCCTCAGTTTCTACCACAGCTTCAATCAATTTCTGTTTAATATACTCCTTTCTTCTAATCCTGAAATAAAAAAAAGTGGCAACAAAAGCTATACATAAGATGGTCATTATCACCACGAGGGAAAAAATCTGTTTCTTGTTAAATTCATTTTTTTGTTTTTCCTCTCTTATTTTTTGTTCCTTGATCAATAAATCATACTTAGCTGATTGCTCGTTAATCTGAATATTTATCCTGTCCCTGAAGAAATCAAGCTGGAGTTCGCGGCTTATTGATAAAAAATCGAAGGCATCTTTATAATTTCCGGTTAAATAGTTTATATAGCCTAACTGAAGGTACAACCGCATGAAAAGGTTTCTGTTTTCTTCTATTTTGCAAAGTTCAGTTGCAACAATAACAGCTTTTTGAGCATGGTTAAATTCTTTAAGTCCAATATAAATGTTGCTCTGGTTAATTAATGTGTTCATTGCACTGAAAATCATTCCGGACTCTTTAAAATTTATTACTGCTTTTTCGGATAATTCGAGTGCCTTATTGTATTGTCTCTTTTGGAGGTATTGAAAGCTAAGTTCATTCTGCGAAAAACCGAGGTTTGATTTGCTGTTTATCCTTTCGGATAGGCTAATGCACAATTCTGAATATTTAACCACAGAATCGTTGTAGCTTACTTTTGGAAATCCCCATTCGTTGTAGATGGCAGCCATCCGGTTTAGTGCAAAAGCCCTGTTTTCATTTGAAACATTGGGTTTGTTAAATAAAATATCTTTCAGCATGTCAATGCCTTTCGAATATTCCTGTTTTTCTCTGTACGCTTCGCACAAGTTAATGATCACGTTGTCAGCCATATCGGAACCTTTTTCTAACAAATCAAGCGCATACATTAGCAGTGGGATGGCCTTATCTGGCATTGATTTTTCAAGGAATTTTCGTGCCGAATAAATCATTGCATCATATTTCCCAAGTGAAGCAGGTGCTGCAAGCAACCTGTTCTCCAAAGCTTTTACTTCACTTAAATCGCTGTAAATTACTTTCAGCCTTAAATAATTGGCTTTTGCCCTTTGAACCGGAGATAACCGGCTATTCCTCAATTCCAATTTTTTCAGGCACTCAATAGACAGAGTGTTGTTTGAATTCAAACTACTTAAACCTTTTTGATATAAACTCTCGAATTCAGCTTCTTCAAGTGCAGGCTGCCCTGACATTATTATCCACGGGTAAATGCATAAGAAGATTGTAACCAGTAAAAAATATGGATTGAATACGCTTTTCATTCTGAAATATATGCTTATAGATTAAAAACCTATTAAAGCTAAATCCGGTTATCCCACAATAATTCAGAACATTACCAAATTTAGTCTTGCCAAAGATAACTAAAAACAATATATTTCCAATTTAAAGATTTTTTTATCAAAAATATATTATATTATTATTAGTTGTTTAACACGTGATTCACCAGTTCAAACTATTGATAATTTTAATATTAAATCTTGAATACAAAATCAAATAATGGTGAAGGATACGGGTTTCCCTTTGATCAGCCTAAGGAGCAATATTACAAGCAAATATGTTTGATATACAATGATCTATTTCAAATATTTCCAAACTGTAATGGAAAGATTGATATAATTATGACAATTTGATGTATTTACTATTTTGCCCTACCAAATGAAGATTGGAAAAATACGAAACGCCAGGTTCTTGATATAACCACAAATGTGCTTGTAAAACCTGTTTTCCTTTATCTGGATAGATAATATTAAACCAATTTGCATCTATTCTGAATGAATTATCTGGGGATCAATAAATTGGCCATTCTCTATTTTCGATTTGTCTATTACGGATTTTTTCTTTATGTAGGGAAAGTATTTATTATTTTATAGTAGATGATTTTTTTCGTATTTCCGGTTTTTCACTTACTTACTCTTTTAGAATAAAACTTGCCGGAGCATAAGCATGTAAGTCAACCGATAGTTTACTGTTGAAAATATTATGAGGTTCACCGCATTTTTCACCTCTTAAGTTAACCGGTTGTGCAACTGAAAATTTAGCTCCTTTCGGCAGAGTAACATCAACCTTTCCGGTAATGCCTCCCTGTTCCCAAATTCGTAAGATTGTGCCTTCCCCATCAGGGTTTAAGCCGAATGCAGTTATGGCTACTCCCTTGCGCGAAAGCGAAATACCAGATTGAGTAACCGGTAACTTTCCGTTTTTAACCTTAGAACAAGCCACCTGAAGTGGCACCCGTGTTTCCATGCCTGGCGTATAAAGAGAACCTTCAATGTTGAATTTATCAAAAGTCCGGATGCTAACCCTTACACCCATTCGCTGTCCATTTCCGATCCATGCAGGGAAATTGGTGCGCCAATGGTTATTATAAAGATTCAGATAAATATATGGTTTTTCAGGCTCGTAACGTTTGTCGAATTTATATTCTCCCGGTTCTCCAAGACTTACCAATGGTGCATCAGGTGAAAAAATTCCGACACCTGCTCCTGTTGCTGCATCATATATTGAAACTCCGTTATTAACCCACCAAAGATGATAATTTGCATTATCCGTAATCATGTCTTTTACGGGATCAACGTCCGCACCCAGACGGCCAAGGCGGAACTTCGGATTGTTACACTTAAACGGGAGAGCTATCCACGCCGTTTCCGGCCATGTATCGGGCTGTTTTTGCCAGCTAACTTCGAGGTTAGCAGTTGGTGTAATGCCAGATAAAACCAGAGTAATAGCAACTTTTTGTGGTTGGCCTGCACCAGTGATTGTCCCTGTCATAACTGCTTTTACATCAATTGCCGATTTTTCAACGGTAAGTGTCATATTCTCAGGAAGAGAGGAACTGTAAGCGACATCCTTTGGCATATCATAAGCTGCGAAACAAAACTTGTGTGCATTATACTGTGGATAAAGTGATTTGGCTATCCAATCGGAAATTTGCTGATAGCTGAATCGTTCGTAGAAATATTGTCCAAAACCTTGGGGCGCATTAGTTTCAACCAATTCCTTTCCCGACTTCTTATCAATCAGGCTGGCAATTCTGCCTCGTTTTGCATCAATTGTTGCTTTAAAGAATGGGCTTTCAATCACGCCTGAATTAAGATCAGCAAACATTACCGGAATTTCTACTTTTTCATTCGAAGCAATATAGGTGCGATAACCCATTGCTGGAATGTCATTAACAACAAAACGTGACATAGGAGCTTTGTCTTCAATGGCAGGATATTCGTGAGCGACAGCAATTGCAGAACCACCCTCAACCGGTTTAAGAGAAACAAATTCGTTACCGAAAATTAGTCGGGTATCCAATTCAATTTCTCCGTCACGTTTCCATGGAAGCGGATTGTAAACCACAATACGATTTCCTTCAAAATTTACATTGTCGGCAAGAGCGGCTACTGCATCATGGTATGGATTAGTGATCAGTTTTTTAACATTATTGATATAATCAGCGTGGTCTTTCCATGATTCTTCCATCAGTTTATATTGAGGAGGTAACCCCTTTTCCCACAAATCCTGCCAAAGCTTACTGTATGGAACTTTAAGGTAATGCTGGTTGGCAAGGCCCCAAGTGTGTTCACCATAAAGAAGACTTTGTTCGTAAGCATCAGCTATTGTTTTACGCAAGTCGGGACGATAAATACCCCATATTGTTTCGAGGGTTGAAAGCTGATCCATTCCGCCTATTGCCGGTCGGATGTTTTGTGCCAGTTTGCTTGCCTCAGGCATACTCATGGTGCCATGAATCCAAACATCACCAATATCGCTGCGAACAACAGGCAGTTTACTTAAATCCTCCTTCAGAACCATTTCAGCAAAATCATCCATCCTGCCTACTTTTGCATTAATTCCACGGCCTTTATAGTATTCCAGATCTTTAGCAACAGTTTGTGGATCAGGAGGCCCCTGATTGTCACCTGTCATGTTTATATAAACCCATGATTTGTATGGCCAATCAGCAGGAGGCAATTTGTCACTTCCATACCCGTTATTGTAAAGAGTAAGCAGCCTCGACCCATCAGGTCCTTCCCACCAGAAGAAAGGGGGCAGTCCAAGTTCTTTGTTTACTACCGGTCCACCCATGTGATAAAACCTGATACCTGCGTGGGTAAAAAGTGTCGGTATAAACCATGAATGACCCGGCACATCGCTCATTTTGGCACTAGTTGAAAGCGGAAGTCCGTATTTACGATTAAGGGTGGATGAAATATTAAGCCCTCGTACAAGATCTTCAATGTCAGATGTTTCGGTGTGCATTGTGAACGGAAAAGCATGGATGGCAAGATTACCATCCCTAATTGCTTGTTCAATTTTTTTCATTCGTTCAGGTGCCTGTCCTTCCCAAAGAATTTGTTTCATTGGCCATCCTGAAAGAGTCCAAACAAATTGTTTGTCTTTGGGTTGACTACTGTTTATTGCAATAGCATCAAGCACTTTGTCTGCCATCGAAGTGCGATAGTCATGGAGAACCTGTTGAACAGTTTCTGAATATCCAATATCAAAATGTGTTTTATAAACGATAATTACATTTTCGATATCCGGTTTTTTAGCCACGGGTTTACTGCCTTCTCGCTGCCTAATTGATTTTTTATTGTCGGTAAGCGTTGATCCGGAATTGTAATTTTGTGCCTTACTTGCCGTAATTAACAAAAAACTTAGAAAAAGTAAGGCTGTTGATAATGTCAAATCTCTCATTTAATAAGTTTATTGTTTTTATAGCTTTTGTTCAACGCCGGAAACCTTGATTTTTTTAACATCGAGATTACCATAAACCATAAGATAAAAAGGTTTTCCGTTTTTCAAACCAACATTTCCAAATCCTGTTTCCGTAGAAATAAAGCTTGTAAAATCGCCGATTTTTGAATCAATATACAATATGCGGTCAACAGCATCATATCGAACTCCTGTTAATCCTTGCAGTAATCCATAACTTGAAAGAGCTCGCGCATACCAGTGTCCACACTCAAATTCGTCGAAAGGATTACGAACCTGTCCGTCATACCTCTTTCTTGCGGTTCGTACAATGTCGAGGCCTTTTTCAACCTCACCCATCAACATTAAATGAGAGGCAACCTGATATTCGATTCCTGTCCAAACTTCATTGCTGTAAACAAATGGTAAGGATAATTTACCGCCTTTAGGCCAACTGCAAAGCAGGAGACCTCCCTCGTTACCAATGGCATACGTGGGACGTTGGGGATTTACATGATCCGAAAGATCGTGTTTCAGATTATATTTATAGACTGCATTCAGATGACTTTTGATTAGTGGTGCCTCCAATGGGTTGTCCAAACCGCAAACATTTGCAAGCCAGAAGCCAAGAACCCCATCAGAAAGACATCCTTTGCCATATTGGTATTTCGGACCCTCTTTTTGAAGCAAAAGCTGAGCTTCATCAGAATAATTTGAGTTCCACATATCCTTCGACATTTTCACCGGATCTGGTGCATTAAGACCTTGCCACTGAATTTTCTGGAAAAAATATTCTCCGTCATACAGACTATCCTGCATCATTTTTTTTCCTGATGCCAGAAGCTGCCGGTATTTGGATACATCTTCATTAAGAAATTCTCCCATTTGAGATATTGACAACAATGCACCAAGGTAAAAACTGGTACACATTCCATCAGCTCCCCAGAATTCGATGTCGTAAGTATTGTGATGTGGTTCTTCCAAAACACCTTTTTGGCGTGGATCCCATGTTGCTATACAATAATCAAGACTTGCCTTTACCTTTGGGAATATCTCCTTTACCCATTGATTGTCTCCGCTGATTCTCCATTCGCGGTAAACCTTCATTATACCTCCTAATTGCCCATCTGCTGCAGCATGAAAATCATGCACTTTAGGTCTGATTGGCAGAGCCGATCTGAATGACTGATGTCCTTCGGTATTTTGACTCTCATTAAATTCTGTATTGCGTAACGTTCTCTCCAACGAAGGAAACAGATGCGGAATTGCCTGAGCATAATTCCAAACATGAGTACATGAACCTTCGCAACAACCTGAGTTGTCGTTACATCCTTCCCAAGCCCAAAGTTTTCCATCGCGCTGACGCAGAACTGTTGGAGATTTCAAAATAGTAAGATTAGCAGAAACAGCTTCCAAAACTTCGGGAGGTAAGGTGCTGCTATAAAAGGCATCAGTAAACAGTTGTGATTTGGTTTTTAGATCATTATAATTTTTTTGCCAGTAATTGGCTACTTCAGCGATATTCCCGAATTTTCCGGAATACCAGGGTTGATAGAAAGGAGATGGGCAACAACCTGAAGAAGGATCGCACTTTGGGGTATCAGCGGGATCTTTTCCCAGCCTAATATTTGAGTTTGGTACATACCATGCGATCATTAAACGGATGGTTTTCTCTTCATTAGCAGCGAGTTTGACCGGGACATACAATGAAGCTCCGGGCGAATCTTTTGCTATTGGTGGGTTTGGAGCAGGATTTGCCTCTTCGATGTTTTTCCAGGCTATTGTCAACGGATCCCACCATCCACCTCTAAACCAGCAATGATCAACTGTGGTAGAAGGCTGATCAGTGAAAATGGCAAAATCTCCTTGAGTGTATGGCTCCTTTTCATTAGCTTTTTGTTTTAAGATAAATCCATTGGTAATCGGTTCTATAGAATTTTCGCCTATACCTTTTTTCATGAAATTAACCGAATGAAATGAAAATACAACGTCAACTGCAGCTGAACCTGTGTTTTTTAAAGTATATTCAACTGCCCCTACCGGTAAGCCCGATTGATCTGCATCACCCGGAACGAAAGGACTCCATCCCGTTATTTTTACAGCTACCGGAATGTCGCTATCTGTCAGATTAATGTTTGCAAAAGGAAATCGAGCGACAAAATCAGTTTTTTCAAATCGAGGCAGACCATAAGAAGTTCTCTCGCCTCCTCGTGCAGTGTTTGGAGTTCCGAAACATTTCCATTTTGGAACAGGTCCTTCCAAAACTTTTGAACCATTTTCTTTTCCTTTTACAGTAAGGGCTGCAAACATAAGTGGTTCGTTAAAAACTTCAGCAGTATTACGCACCGAGACATGCGAAAATGCGCCGGTACCTTCAAGACAAATCATTCCTGCCCCGATTCCTCCAATAGGAAAAGCAATGCGATTCAAATTCGCATCCTGATAGATACCATTAAATTCTCTATTTTGTGAAGTTTGACCTTTCTTATACGACGGGGGGGTAGTACAGGAAAAACTCAAAAGAATACAAAACAGGACACAACAGAATAAATTATTAACCATGTTACATAATTATTTAGAGGTGAAGATTTTCTTGATTTGATCAATAGTAACACCTAATTTTGGGAATGAAATTTCGGATAAAGCTTTCTCATTTCCTTCAAAGTGAAAAGTCCGTTGTACGTGCCTGAGTGTTTCTCCGGGTTTCAGAAAACCTGCCTTTGAAGAGGACTCCAATTCATAAAATGGGCCCATTTGCGACCCATCTGCCATTGGCCCATCGTTGTATGAGTTAATGACATCACCTGCGAAAGGTTCTTTCTGGATTGACCACGATGAATTTACATATTTAGTTGCTGTTGAGTCAATTGTACATTCAACAATAGTTAAAATTTTATTTGCTGCATCGTATGAACCTATTACCGGACAGGCGCGGCGTGGAGGTATCCCGATTTTACTTCTTAGCTTTCCATCTGCCTTAAAAAAAATTGCACTATCATTGATTATCAGGCGTTCGGAAGGAACTTTTCCAAAATAATCATCTTTGACAATTGTTCCAAAATCTCCTTTTTTAAATGGAATAATAATCGTTACCTCAGGCGAAGGGTTCATCATTCCAAGCAACCATATTGATAGAGCACCTGTTTCTGTTGACCACGACAGAGATCCGCAATTTTTTAAACTATTGTCAGTTTCATAACCAACCATTTGAACTTCTTGCGGTAACTTCAGATTTAAGTTATCCGCTATTTCAGTCCGGTTTAGAAGGCTAACTATTCTGCTAACTTCAATATCAAACATAAATCCTGAATAATTTAATAATTTTGTTTTTTTGCTGAAAACGGCAGAGCGGTTATCTGATGATTCTAAATAGAATGGCTCAGTATCAATACATGACGGAGTCTGCCAATGTTCTACATCAAAGGGTACACCAGCTGCAAAAAAGACTGAGAATTGTCCACCTTCAGGTCCAAACCACAATCTTTCTTCACCTCCGTAAGCATTAATGTGCGGTTGTACTTTACCCGACTCAATCAAACTATGGTTGATCCATCCATACGAAAATCCATGCAATCCTGATGATGAACTGGTCATTACGCGACCTTGGTATTCAGGAGAAATGAGTACAGAGGCGTTTTCGTCTTTTAGTTCAACTGGTTTCAGATATTTCTGAAGGAGGTGCAAGTCGTAACCATATTCACCTTTTGTGTAAGTTGAATCATTTGATTGTAAACGAGTTTTTGGTTTATTCTTTGCTGAATTAGTGCATGAAAAAAGAATAAATGAAAGAGCAGCAATTAACAGATATGTCCGATTCATCGTATAATAATTTTTTTATGATACATAAAAGACCTGTTGTTTTTAAACAACTAATACTGCCATAAAATTAATAATAAATTTGAATAAAGGCTGATAATATAATTCCGGAAAAAGGAAAACCAGTGTTACAAGCACATTTGATACATTATCAACTACTTGCGTTTCGTATTATTCAAATCTTTCTTTTGAAGTACAAAATCATAGAAATAATTCAAATAAACTTGTTTAAGTTTTAATTGTTGTCAATATAGGGCGGCCTAGTAGTACATTCTTCTTGATGTCAGAACTGTTACCTAAGCTTTTAAGCTCTAAGGCATATTTCTTTCCACAATAGTATTGGATTCTTTATTCCATTACCTGAGTATTGAGTACATTTGCAGCATAATCGGGAAGGTTCAAAAAGCGTAAATGCCACCCTTAATAATGTTGTCTGATGAAGATAAATTACGTGTTCTGTTTGATTAGCGTAAATAATAGATTATAAACACAATACATTATTGAAATTTTTTTCTGAAAACTTTCGGATGACAGAGGAAATAATATATCTTTGTAAGTAAATGTTAATTCACATGGTAATAAATAAATAAATATAAAACGATGATGGAAACAGAAATGACAGACAGGCAAAACGAAATTGTGGACGTTTCGTTGCAACTTATTGCTGATAAGGGGATTCAAGGCTTTACAATAAAGAACCTTGCAAAGAAAATCGGCTTTACCGAATCGGCTGTTTACAGGCATTTCGAATCAAAGATAGAGATACTTACAGCTATTTTGAATATGTTTAAGAATAAATCCGCACAATTTCTAACTGATGAATCCAATGCCAATGTTTCGGCAATAGCTAAAATTGAAAATTTATTCTTGACACATTTTAAGGTCTTTACAGCCACGCCATCATTGGTTGCTGTCATTTTTTCGGAAGAACTTTTTCGCAACGAGACCATTTTGTCAACCAAAGTAAACAGTATCATGACCAATTTTGCCCAATCGCTTACTAACATTATTGAGTTTGGACAAAAAAACGGGGAAATCAGGAGCGACATCAATGCGCAACATCTTGCTACAATGCTCATGGGCTCAGTCAGGATGTTGGCTAAACAATGGTACTTGTCCGATCATTCTTTCGATTTGATATTGAAAGGAACCGAATTTCTTGATTCCATGAAAATTCTGATCAGTCCTAAAATCTGATTGAGAAAAAATTTGATTTGTTAACCTTTATGCCTCGAAGAAAAATCAATAACAATGTTGGTGAACGGTAAATATTTTTTCTAACAAACTTCCAACTTCTGATAACATGATTGATAAGTATAAAAATGAAATAATCTTTACAATATTCATTGTACTATTTGCCGTTGCTTTTTATTTCCTATATGTAATGGTAATCCCATTTCTAATAGGTATTGCCCTGGCTTTTAAATGTTTGCCGGTTATTGTCAGAATCAGCAGGTTTGTTGGAAACCGAACATTGGCCACTTCATTGCTCCTGGCAGGCATAACGGCCACTTTAATA
>CAILKW010000355.1 GCA_903834845.1 uncultured Bacteroidia bacterium
AAAGGTTTGCGCAAAGGTTTGCGACAAAAAAAAATGTTAAAGAACATTATTTTATCATGTAGTAATTTCGTTGGGTGAGTTTTTAAACAATTTTACATTCAATTGCTGCAACTTACCGCCGGTTGGGATATTCCAAATTGAAGTGTTTTTGTAGGGAAATTTTATATGTTTCGTAGTATGTTGAGAAGGTTTGGCTTCAAACTTGAATTTGAAATTTCCCAAAGGAATAACGACATAGACATTAGACGAAACGCCTCAGGGTCTTTCATATACTTAGTGGTTTTATTACTTATATTCATATTTGTAAAGCACAAAACTGTTGGGCTTTTCCAAAGAAAAGGTTAATTCCCCTTTTTTGCCAGTTTTTGCCCGAAAAGCTTTGCCATTGCCCAAAACCGGAGTTAGAACAACTGTTTTTTCGGACTCAAGTCGTGTGTTCATAACAATAGTGTTTTCAGTATTGTCTTCGCGAAAGATTACAAAATATCCACTTCTTTCCTGCAAAGACTGAAAACCGCACCAACTTTTTCCGTCCGGCTCCTTTCCGATCGGAAAAATCGCGCCTTTGTGCAAATCGGCTTGAATTTCGCGGTACTTTTTAATCGTTTTACCGGTTTCGAATGCTTCTTTGGGCAGGTTTGCCGCTTCCATCCATGCCAAAGGCTGAGCAACCATCGTAATGGCAAACAGGTAGTCGAAGGAATAGTTTGCAGGAGCAAAACGATCGGTTTTACTGTACTTGTCGGTATTCCGCCACTTGTTCAGGAATTCTATCTGCATGTTTTGGGGAGCTATGTATTGCGATAACATCCAGATATTGCGCAAAGTCCAGTAAGGATAATAATTTCCCCAATCGGTATAGCGGTTTTCGAGAAAGAAGTTTCCAAACTCATTCATATAAAAATATCCGTTTCGCCTGCCTGCTGTTTCATCGAGGTTCAAGACACCTTTCCAGTCGGTTGCCTGCATTACCCTTTCATATAATTTGCGCAGTCTAATCTCAGATAATTTATCGGCTATACGTGTACCGTCTATTTTAAATGTGCAGATACCGTATTCTTTGTACAAACCAATAAGCAGCTCGGCATCTTTTTCCCAAGCGGCATAACTGTCCTGAATGCTTGGGTTGTACCATAGACAAAGTTTAATACCCAGTTCTTTGCCGCGTTTTAAGAGCGGTTCAAAACCGTTAGGGAATTTTTTGGCGTCGGGTTTCCAGTATTCCGGATTGTTCCAAATATCTTTGAAAGATCCGCCGAATGCCGAGTTGCTTGATTTTCCGGCTTGCCACCCATCATCGATCTGAAAATGTGTAATGCCCAATTCTGCAGCCAGATCAAACTCTTTCAGGCAGAAAGCTTCGTTTACGCGTGTATCCTGCGCCCGGTCGCCCCAAGTGTTTAGCATCACCATATCATCTCGGTTGGGCAGTAGCGGACGAATCCTTTGCTGGTAGGAGCGAAGTGCCATATCACGGTCGTGACCACTTCCTTTGTAAACACCTGTGATAAAGCCATATCCTTTGTACCATTCGTTTTGTTGAATGTCGGTGCTGTCGATGCCCAAACCTATCATCCTGAAATTGCCATTGTTTATAATAAAATCTCCGGACGGATAGTAAAGTTGCGAATTGGAATTTGGAGCTTCTTTCTGCATAAAAAAGCCTTCGCCGGTTTCCATGTTTTCAGCAAATAAAATATTGCCTTTATACAAACGGTCTTCACGATAGGTAATGGCGTTTACCGGAAACACCAATGTGTTGAAACGGTCGGTAACATCGTAAAATTCAATGGATTGAAACTTCCAATGCTTTCCGGGAAGGTACAACTGTTCCATGACAGGAAGTTTTGTAGCATCGCTGATTTTCGATACGGTTTCAATATTTTTCTGGTCAACGGCATTGGCAATGGTTGCAGCCCATGTTTTTGACGCTTTGCCTTTATAAAAAAGTTCGACCGCTATAACCGGACATTCGGGATAGATTTTAATAATCTTGCGGATATTCAAATTGCCCAATGTGTAATTCAATGTTGTACGCAGGTGCTTCACAAACTGGTACGAGTCAGGGATAAGTTCCGATTTTATTTCGGTATTCGTTGCTATCTGGTTTTCGAGTGGCAACAGAAGGTCGGCTTGTTTGTTGGCTGTTTTCCATTGGAATTTTTCTTTTTTGTTTTCTAAACTCAAGGTAATAATGTTTCCCTTGTTCCAAAGCCATGTTCTTTTAATCAGGTTGTTTTCAATATAAAGAGTATCATTTTTGAGCAATACCTTGCAACCGGCTTCCGAAAATCCGTAATTTGTGTTTTGAGCAAAAGCCGATGCAGAAACTAATAAATATATCAGCAATAATATTTTATTCATCGCATTGGAATTATATAGTTACAAAATCTGAAAAATAGATTAAACGGGTAATTACCTTTAATCCCGTTAAATCTTCTGCAAATGTATCAATAATGAAATTAATTTATACAGATTAACCCTAAAGGATATGCTCCATTTACTTTACCTCCCTGAATAGCAATTCGCAATGGGTCGTAATATTGGCTGGCATCGGTAACAAGCATTTCGAGAATGTATTCAAAATTGCCATTGCCAATGGAAGATATATTGAAATCCAATACCTGCGATACTGCGGTAGAGTACGTCATACCTGTATTACCATATCCTTCTACTACAACAGGTGCTGTCATCCACCGGTTGGCGGCTTTTGCCCAAGCGGCTGAATTTTTCAGATTGGGCATTTGAGGTGCAGCACCTACCGAAAAAATTTAAAGATTTTGGGTGTTGGTTTTTGCAGGGAAAACCAATTTAAGTAGGGATGATTAAGAATATTGGATAATGAAAAGGTAATAAAGGTTTTGCGGAATAAAAAATTATTTGCGGCGGCCGGGTCAAGGGATTCGGCTCGTTTGAAAAACAAATGTTTGTCCTAAACGTACCAAAGCATCTTGTTGGCAATGTCGTAACTGTCTGCTATATATGATATTGAACGCATATTAACAATTAATCAAGTCTTTAAACTCGGTGGCTAATTCATCATTATTTTTTATCACCCAATATTTAAACGCTGTAAATGGTGCATCGGGTCTTAGTTTGTGCTTCAGTTTATTTCTTAATTCAAACTTTTCTTCATCCGAAAGTCCAGGTTCGTCATAATAATAATGCAAAATCCGCTGAAATTCAATGATTTCCTTTATCAGTTTATTCCGTATATTTAATCCTTCTATTGTTTTTAATACAGTTGTTCCGTTATAGACTTCATTTAGTAACTGAGAAGTCAAAACAACTTGTTTATCAGTATTTAAAGCTGTTATTTGTGCTTTTTCTTTGGGAAAAGGTTTAATCTCAAATTTAAGCAAATCCAAAATAACAATTTCATTATCAGTACAATCTAAAATATCATCGTATTTTTCCAATTTAATATTATTGCAATGTCCACAGGATAAAAATAAATTGTTCCAATCGAATTTTAGCTCTTTATCGCCTTTGTGAGGTTTAAAATGCTCAACATTAATCGTTGATATCTCTTTTTCCTCACAAATATAGCATTTGTTGTGAAAGTCCTTTGTAATACGTTTCAATACTTCGCCGCACTTATAGTCACCATTGGCTTTTTCCTTTTCTGTTGATAAACACAATGGCGCAGGTTGCGATTTGGTTATGTTTATCATTTTGCGGTCAATTTAGATAGTTCAATTTGTTGAATTTTTAGCTCCAATTCCGGTGCAAAGAATTTTGAAAGTTCCTTGAAATAGTTTTTTAGTTCAAGAAATCGGTGGCTTTCATTCTCTGTGCATTGCTTTTTCAAGGATAGAACTTCATATTCATCAACCAATTGCTTTAAAATAACTGAGTATTTATCTGCATTAAAATAACCTTCGATTATACCTTCGACTGAAAATCCGGATAAATCTGAAACTAACAATTTATTTTCTAAATCATATATAACTGCATTATTAACGGAATTTAAGATAAAAGGAGAGTGTGTGGTTACAATAAATTGGATTTTTGGAAAAACCTTTATCAAAAAAGGCAAAATAAGTTTTTGCAATTCAATGTGTAAATGTGTTTCAATTTCATCGATAAGCACGATTCCTTGCAATTCATAAATTCTGTAGCTCTTTTTCTCCATTCTTACGATCAATTCGGTAATAATGTTTAAAATGGACGAATAGCCGTCGGATAAAGTTTTGAGATTGAATTTTTCCTTGTTTTTTTGAAGAATATTGAAATCAAAGTTTTGGCTGTCAAATTCTAATACTAAACTATCGTCTTCAAATATTTCTTTAAGGTAATTTTCGAATGTAATAAACCAATTGTTAATTTCTTCAACAACAACCATATTATTAGCATCGCGAGCGAATGAACTTTGTGCTTTTAAATTTGCCAAATATTGAATAAAAATTTGATTTGCTTTTTCTTCAATTTGATAAATTGGCTTTAATTCCAACTTTTTAATTCCATTTGGTGCAATGTATTGAGTTGAGCGTTTTGCGTCAAAAAATGAAATTATGTAATTTCCGTTATTATATTCTGTTTGTATAAATTCTAAATTATTCAATTCTAACTCAATATCAGAATAAGGGGCAATTTGTTGCTCCGTTTCTTTAATCAAGTTGTAAGTATTAGCTATTTTGTTTCGAATACCAATTATTTCTTGCTCATCTTTAGAACTTTGAAGTTGAATTTCATAATTATTAATATTATGTTTCCAACTTTGAATATCCTGTTTCCACTTTATAATTTGAAGAAGTTGATTATTTTGTATAGTAACTAAATTAGTTCGTATAGAATTTAGTAACGATGTCTTTCCGCTACCATTTCTTCCTGTAACAATTAAGTGTTTTCGTCCTAATTCCGATATTGGTATTTCAATATCATGTAAATGTCGAACCTTATTTATTTTAATTTTCTTTATAAATAAATCCTCCATTACTTTTATTTGCCGCTGTTGTTGTTGCGCCTTGGTTTCGGCCACCAAGACGTTTACGATCTGTTCGGCATTTTCGGCAATTTGAATATTCTGGAAAAACAATGGAACATATTTCAGATCAAAACTATTTCCTTTCAAAACAAATAGGCGGCGGTTTTTACGGTCGTTGACATGGAACTTGTTGAAAAAGGTTTCAGCCTCGTAGGTTACCCAACCCGATTTTGCCGAATTTGGGGAACTGACCAAAACAAAATGTTGACTGTTTTCCAAAGCATTCTGAATGGTTTCGGAAAACAATATGCCAACGTAGTTTTTTAAGTTCTGGTCTGAAATAAAAACACGCAACCCATAGCCGCGCAATTTCTCGACCACTGGCTGCAAAAATTCGCGGTCGATAGAAGAAGAACTCACAAAAAGATCGTATTCAAAGACATTGGATTGGCCTTGTTCTAAGCTTTCGACAGATTCGAGTAATCTGGTCTGCTCGTTACCGCTATTTTGCTTAGCTGTTGGGTGTTGTGGGGGAACATTCCAGAATTCATCAGGCAGTTCATCAAGTACATACAAAATAGCCTGCTGGACCTGAGCCAGAGTTACCATTTCTTTTTGGAGATCAAGAATCCCAAGCATTTTATCGTGCTGTAAACCATGCAGTTTACCAGAATTAATGATCAATATGTCGCTCAGCTTCCCAACAGATTTATCGGATTTTGAAATTGGTGTATAAGCCTTGATCTGCTCCAATAACTGAGCAACAGCTTCGTCTAAACGTGCCTGTGCGATGAGTAGTTTCAGATTGTCCTTATCCATTGTAATTTAGTCTTCTACATCAATTCTATCACTATATAAAATAATTTTCAAATTTATATCAATTTAGCATATCCACAAACTGAATCATCTATTATTTATTTCTTCTGCCATTGTATGGTTTTATTCGTTACAGATTGTCTATCGATCCTCAAATTTTCAAAAAAACTTTTTTGCTTCTTTAAATCCAAACTATAGAATTAACAATTTTTCAATTTTCAGAATATTATTGAACTGCTATTTAATGAATTGAAAATAAGGTAACCGGTCCAAAGTGATTTCAATCGTATATGAGCTGCCACCTTTGAATTTTTTGCCATCATCGGCTTTCCATTCGCCTTTTGGAAGTTTTACCTCGCGTTGCGTTTTTCCTTTCTCCAACATGGGTGCTACCAGTATTTGGTCGCCCAACATAAACTGGTCCTTTACATCGGCAAAGCCTTGGTTTGGGTAAACAAATTCCATCGGCTTCATGATAGGCTCACCTGTAATTGCCGACTGATTTGCAAGTTTCATAATAAGCGGAGAAAACTTCATCCGCACGTCAACTGCCTTTTTTACGGCATCAAAATGCTCTTTGTCAAGCACTTTCCAAGGTGCCACCGAAAATTGCATCATTGTCATCAAAGCATGGCACTGTGTTGACCTGACGATTAAGTCCTGATCAATTTTTGTTTTATCCAAAAATGATGTGAACTCGCCCCCTCCAATTAAATCTGGACATGAGAACGTATAGCCCATTAAATTTTCGACCAACATATTTGGGACCAGTGTCCGAAGATCGTCCCAACTGTGTTTTTTGTCGCGTAAACGTTGGACCAGTGGTTGTCCGGCCATTTTCCAACATGCCCGGTATTCGTTAAGCGGAAAGCGTAATCCAATTTCGGCGAACAATCGTCCATGTTCATTGGGTGTTACGGGTTTCATGCTTATGGCATTCTGTCCGGTTGGGTAATACTTGAAATCGCCTGCATCAAATTTGAAGCCATCGACACCATAATCCTTTACCAGCCGATCAAGTTGGTCGTTGAACCATTTCGTTGCCTTGGGATTTGTAAAGTCCAATACGTGCGAATAACCGTTCCACCAATTAACCACCATTGGTTCTCCGGAGTTTTCCCATGTACTGTTTGTGGATTGCTTTTTGAGCAAGAATCCTTTCTGTTTATTGATTTGGTTACAAATCTGATATTGGTCAGGGGATACAAACGGGCAAATCCAGACCATTACCTTAAAACCCATTTCATGCAACTCATCCATCATTTTCTTTGGATTTGGGAAACGGCCAGGATGAAAATTCCAAAGTCCGTAATCTTCCTGCCATGTATCGTCCAACATCAAAACTCCGGGAGGGAGGCCATTCGCAAGGATTCCTCTGGCATATTTTAAAATATCTTCCTGGTTGTGATTGTATAAAAGTTCTATCCAGGTATTGTACTGGGGACAAGTGAAGAGCAACGTATCGGGAGTTGCGCCACTGGCGGGAAAAAACCGCTTACTTGCATAGCGTTGAACTTCGGCCAACGTATTACCCTCTTTCCCGGTCTGCACAGGGCCATGAGCAGAACTTATAATTATCCTGTCATCTTTTATCTCGAACTTGTATGGCTCCTCGCTCCATATATACTGGCCTTTATTGGTAAGTATTAGGGGCTGTGTTTGATTGCCATAGTTATCCCCATAAAAATCTTTGGTATATCCCTGATTCAAAGGCATTTTGTTGCCATCCACAATAATTCCGGCCCAGATTTTTTCATTTTTGTCAATGGGAACAGAAATGGTGTTTTCTTGCGCAATAGCATTAGCAGAAAGAACTAAACACCCCAAGGCTTTCAATAATTTTTTTAGTTGCATAATAGCTTTTATATCAATATTTTATTTACTTAATAAAGAATTTTGGCCTAATTGAAGTGTCCCATGGGGCAACTGCACCACCGAGGCTGTTGAAACCAACAAGTGGCCTATAGTGCCAATATTGGGATTGACATAGTCAACCGGCTGTTTGTTTTTTTTATTCGTATTGCAAGCAATGAACTGAAAAACAGCAATAAGGGTGATTAATAAACGTCTCATATTCGTTCAAAATAGGTTATCAACATTATAAGAATTAAGGAATGATTCAGCCATTTTTATATGTACTTGCACGCCTTGATGGTTAACATCGGATCTTGCAGCTATTGTCAAATGATTTTGGGCTTTCGCCTTTTCACCACGGCCTAAATAGCCCAAACCAAGCATGTAATGGCAATGGATTTTATTTCGGAAAGTCAAATCGTCGTCCCAGATAAGCAAGTCGGGCAACGAAACTGCGAAATAATTGAGTTTGATCTGTTCTTCAAGATGCTCATTGCCAAAGGCAATCAATTTATCGAAACGTATGTTGGCCTCTTCTTCCCTTCCGAGTTTCAGCAATGCCAAACCCTGATAGAAAATCTTATCGGGTTTTTGGTCGTTGTAAAAAATGGCAGCAGCAGGTTCGTTGTTTCCATCTTTGGCTAATTCCCAATATATCAAAGCTTTATCAATTATTTCAAGACCTTCGTATGCACAACCCAACCAGTAATGGAAGTCGTTTTCCTGCGCCCCATGCAATTTACCTTCGCCCAGATTATATGGATATACAAGGCACTGTTCCAATAATTCGATGGCCTTTCCATATTCCTTTTCGGCGAAGTGTAGCTTTGCCATTTCCACACGGGCAAATTGATATTGAGCCGGCACTTTCCCTTCGCCACCTTCCCAGGGATGAAAAATATGGCTGTCAATCAAATAGATAGCTTTGGCGTAATTTCCAGTCTGATTGTACAATGTTGCACGTTCCAAATACACATCGTCGCGTTGTTCCACCAATAAAATGTGTTTTTCCAGAAATGTCAAACGCTCATTGTGTGGCCGGCAAAGACGTTTGTACAATTGGTCGAGTTCCATTAATATGCGCGAATCGGCAGTGTCGAGCGAGAAAGCTTTTTCAAGGTACTCAACCGCTTTTACCAACTGATTCAGTTTGTTGAAGTAAGCCAGCGAAAGGTTCCGCAATACAGTTGGGAACAAATTGTCAATTTCAGCCGATCTTTCCCAACATGCGATGGCTTCCGGATATTGGCGTTTGTCGTACCATAGGTTCCCAAGATAATATGGCGCTTTGGCATCCATTGGGTTTATTTTTTGAGCACATTCCAATGCCATAATAGCTTCGACCCTGTTTGGGAAACAGAATCCCGGTGTATGTAATGCCCCTTTTTCAAAGGCAGCTTTGCTCTCTTTTCCTGCCAAAGTCAAAGCCCAACCCATGTAATAATAGGTCATAGGTGTAGTCGGGCATACCTTTGTGCCTTCCCTAAGCAATTGAACCGCTTCGGCATACATACCAGATGCAATATAATCGAGCGCAACTACTTCATAATTATGAATTTCACCGCGCATCAACTGGTGCATTTCTTCCAAATCAGCGCCGTTTTTGGTCAATAAGAACTTTTCAAAACGACAACCGAAATTGAAAAGGTCTATTTTCAGCGAATCGGCTATCAGGCTTAATGCCTCGTCATTTCTTCCCATCTTTCGCAATAAAACTGTTTTTAGCATACGCCCTTTGTGGTTATGCCAATTTCGGATAAGCGATTTGTCAATTTCATAAAGTGCATCTTCCGGATTGTTGTTGATGCACGAAATTTGGGCGCACGAAAAATAACCCGCATCCTGCATTGCAGAGTTCCAGCACGCTTTATAAAAGGCATCGTAAGCCTCCTTGTTTTTCCCTTGAAACTTGAGCGATAAACCTAAATTATAATGTTGCTCGCCATCGTAGGGGTTCGGGTTGCGCTGCAATTGCGTTTCAATGGCTGTGCGGAAGTAATTCTCCGATTCAGCAAATTTACCACGGCGGAGGAGCCACAGCCCCATGGCATTATTGTTGCGGACATCAGAGGCATCCCGCTTTAATGCCTCCTGATAATAGTCTATGGCAGAGTAGGTTGCATGTCGGTATTGTTCCAAATGTAAACCGGTAAGGTATAGCTGCTCGCAAGTAGGTGTTTCTTTGGGTGAATAGGCTGGTTTAGCAGGCTCCGGAATCGGTTTTGCTTTATCCCTTTCCGATTTTATGCTTAATAGTTCCCGCCCTTCTGCATTGAAAACCGAAAGGTGAAGTTCTTCAAAAGGTACATTTCCAACTTCAATTTCTTGCTGATAAACACTTAGTGGCGTTAAATCAACCGTTTCATCCCAAAAACCTTGTATAACGATACGCGCATTTTTCTGTAGCGAGGTTGCGAAAACTTTGACAATTGCTTTATCACCCATTTTATCCATGTTCAGCAGCACATCCTTCGAGGCATTTTTCACTACACCCAATTCGCGATAAGGCAAAAAATATTGGGTAAAAGTTTTTTCTTCGTATGGGTTTATCCATGAGAAATCAGGTTGATTATCTGTATAAACACCTGCCATAAGTTCGATATACGGACCATCTTCGTCGGTAAGGTTGCGGTCCCATGCGCGGCCAAAGTCACCATTCCCCCATGTCCATTGTTTTTTGCCCGGCGATGTGTGGTGATCGGCCACATGAAGTACACCTGCACGGGTGTCGTTTTCGTAACCGCCCACGAAGTTAAATTCGGAGTTTATAGCCATATACGAAGTGGGGACCGGAATATTTTTGTAATTCGAAATATCCACTCCTGCCGAATAGTCAATTTTGTAATACGTTCCTGTAGCAATTGGAAACGTGGAAACATCGCGTTTCCCATGGTCAAAAACAGCATGAACATCGGGAGGGAAAACAGATTGGTAATTTTCGTTCACGGCTACTGCGGGATTTGCCCACCACAGGAAGGTTTGGGGAATGGGTGTTGGGTTGTAGAGTTTTCCTTTGATTTCCAAAAATGCCTTTCCAGGATGTAATGTAAAGCCTGCCATACCTTTCTGGTGGAACATTTTTTCGTATTCGCTTACCCAAACGGTAATGCTTCCGTCTGCATTATTTTCGATTGAACAATCAACCGGCAAGAATGTACTTGGACGGTGATGTTGTGGCCAGTTAAACTCAATGCCCCCCGAAATCCAGGGACCTGTGAGGCCCACCAAAGCGGGCTTTACCACCTGATTGTAATAAATAAAATGTCGTTGCTTGATTTTATCGAAAGCCATGTGGACACGGCCGCCCAATTCGGGCAAAATCATTACCTTGATGTATTCGTTTTCAAGAAAAACAGCGTGATATTCTTTGTCGGTTTTAACGTCCGCAATTTTCTCAATCACAGGATAGGGATAAACCACTCCACTACTGCCTTGATAGACACGTTTTTCGAGAAAGATGGGGTTTTTTTCGGGGTTGCCGGTTTCGTAAGTTGACAACATTACGGTTTCATGCCAGGCACGCACCTCTTTTGAATCATTCGTATTTCTGATTAAATACTTTGTTATCTCTTCCATACAAAAAAATTACTTTTTAACTAATTATTTTTCAATTTCTTCCAGCGATTTACCTTTTGTTTCGGGCAGTTTTGCCAGGATAAACAAAAACTATAGATTCATACCATACTCATTATCTATTAATTCACGGAACAAAAATAGAGCACAACTATAAAAAGCCGAGAACTCGAACCGGATCATATTTTCTTCGGTTTAAGATTTAATTTGTTGGTCAGGGAAATGGGATTTTCCAATAAACCCCTTCTGTTGTTCCGGCTTTGAACTTCCACTTTTTCATTAAACAAGTAAAAGTCAGTAAGAGTAATATTGGGCTGAATGGAGCTATCTTTTATCCCGTTAGGAAAGAATGCCGTAACACCATTAATGCCACCAAAGAATAATTCACCGTTATTCGCCTTAAAAACAGCCTGTTCCGAAAATTCGTTGTTCTGCAATCTATCCGAAAAATCGTAATTGTTGATGATAGGGGAGGAGGTGCTGAATTTCGACAAGCCGTAATTTGTGCCAATCCAAAGGTTATTGTTATCGTCTTCGGAAATGCTTTGAATCATTTTGTTTGGCAAACCATCACTTTGGTAAAAGGCAGTAATTTTTAACGAATCGCTTCCATTTTGTCTTTCAAATTTATTTAAACCATTGTAGGTGCCAATCCAAAAAGTGTTTTTATCCTGCCGGTAAATAGTACGGATGTAATTGTTGCTTATCGAACTCGGGGTAGAGGAATACCTAAAGACATTTTCAGGTATCTGGGTATCGTTCAGTTCTGTAACTCTTTGAATATTTTTCTCCAATAATGCAAAATCGTCAATCTTAATGTCGGCTTTAAAAAGTCCTTTTTTAGTTCCTATCCAAAGAAAGTTACTATCTGCCAATAAGGTTTGGATTGTAGGAAAAGAGTTTGAAAGAGGCAATTTTACACGAAAAATACGTTGTTTATTATGAAAAAATACATTTAAGCCATTATCGGTCCCTATCCATATCCGACCCGAACCATCTTCTGCCAAAGCTCTTATTGTCCCATTCGAAAGACTGTTGCTGTCGGTATTATTGATATTGAATTTAGTTATCCTGTAGCCATCGTATCGGTTAAGTCCATCGAGTGTACCAATCCACATAAAGCCGTGTTTATCTTTCAGAAAAGAGTAAACTTCACTCTGACTGAGACCTTCCTGCGAAGTGATTTTATTAAACCGCAAGGGTTGCCCCAAACAGTTTAAATAAAGAATAAAAGCGGCAATAAAAAAACCTGTTTTAATCATTTTCCTTTTTTTATTCAATAAAGAGCCGTATCATTATTTTGAATTTCAACGATACGAAACCTTTACGAAACAAAAATACAGACAATTATTTGAAAAACCTTTTCAATTTCCTGAATTCAACAAAATGTTCCTTAATCAGGCAGCTAATGATTATTTATTAATTGATAGGTTTTTCCATGTTCAGTCATAAATTTAAGAATAAAAAATTTGCCTTGTTTTTCCGATTTTATAGTTGTCCCATCCAATCTCAAAGGCTGTGATTAAATTAAAGCACAATCGTTACCTAACATTGACTTGATGGCTACCTTTTCAAGTAACTTGTTGATCCAATCAACATTTACTTCAAAACCGCCTCTGGCTTTGAGACCTTTAAAACTTCCGTTTTTCCACTCTTGCGGAATTGCAGGTAAAATTCGTATTTCAGAAAATTGACTTTGAATATGCATTTCGGCAATACCTGGAATTCCTCCGAAATTTCCGTCTATCTGAAATGGTGGCCCGGCGCAAAAAAGATTAGGATAAGTCCCGCCTGAACCAATTGCTGCCGCTTCGGGTGAATCGGCACTTTTGCTATCGAAGTCTTTGCTTTATTTACGGTTAAGAATAAAAAATAAGGTTTTTAAAAAATGCTATTCCAAGTCTAAAAACCTTATTTTAAATTCTTTAACCTTAGTAACTCAAAAAACAATACTACCCAAATAACCTTATTCCCTTATTGTTTTGGCCACACTCCAAAATCTGAATTGGATTCAACGTATTGTATTTCTATCTATAAAACACATATATTGAGGCGATTATGGAAAGGGCTTTTCTTCTGTCGTCCCAAAGTTATCTGTTTTGAGGTTCGAATCCAAATTCGCGGGTACTTAGTCGCCAGGATAATAAATATGTATTTTATCCTTAATTACCTTAATTTCATACTTCTAAGCATAAAAGACTTTGATCAAAATAATAAGGTGAAAAAGGTTGTGGATGAATGATAACCCAAACTACTAAGGTCAAGGTGAACAAAAATAAGATTTGTCTTGATTCAACAACCTTGTTTTCTTAATCTTTTATCCTCCGTAGTGATGAGGTTGTAAATTACACACCCTTGGTACATATTACCACAAAAGGATTCGGTCAGATACAACGGCCATTAGATAATTGGGATATTTGAAGAAGGTTGAAAACAGGCAGTTGAATAATTTGGATATTAGAAACAACGATGTACCTTTGCGATAATATTTAATTAATAATGAGGATATTTTGAACGATGGAAACGGACAACAAAAATGGACCATTTATGGCAATTTGGTTTAATGCATTGAATTTGAACACATTAGTAAATACAATAGTGTATGACTAAGTCAGAAATAACCTTCATAATGGTGGTTACACAGTCGTTAGCACCAATTTACAGCGTCCTACAAATTTCTCGTCTTTTAGAACGATATCATATTAAAACTTGAAACATAATGAAAAAGAGATTATTAATAACATTTGCCTTTATGTTCCTAATCAGCGTGACAAATTCGTTTACACAGAACTTACATGATAGTTTATCTAACAAGGTTGACTCATTATTTGCCAAGTTAAATAAGACCGAATCCACCGGTATAGCAGTTTTAGTTGTAAAAGATGAAAAAGTACTATTACAAAGAGGATATGGACTAGCTAATCTTGAATATAAAGTTCCGATAACTTCTACTACAGTTTTTGATATAGCTTCAATGTCAAAACAATTTACAGGCATGGCAATATCTGTGTTAATTGAGCAGGGAAAATTCAAACCAGATGACGATATTAGGACATATATTCCTGAATTTCCTGATTTTGGGTATAAAATCACAATTGATAATTTAGTGCATCATACCAGTGGTTTACGTGATTGGACACGTACCTTACCACTTGCTGGTTGGAAAACTGGAGATGTGATATCTTTCGATCAAATACTCAATATGGTCTATCATCAGAAGGATCTCAACTTTAAACCAGGTTCAGAATATGCTTATTCAAACACTGGGTATAACATTCTTGTTGAATTAATTCAACGCGTAACGGGTAAATCATTTCGTGAATGGACAGATATAAATATATTTGGACCCCTTGGAATGAAAAATACCCACTTCCATGATGATTATACAGAAGTAATTGCAAATAAAGCATGTGGCTACTATAGACAAAATAACAAATTTCATGTTTCAATTAATAATCTAACAGCTTTAGGTTCGAGCTCGTTATATACCACAATAGAAGATTTGTCAAAATGGGTTATAAATATAGACAATCCTAAAATTGGAGGCAAATCAGTTATAAATCAAATGTTTCAGCAAGGAAAACTTAACAATGACTCACTGATTTCATATGCATATGGTTTAGAAATAGGAAAATACCGTGATTTAAAAGAAATTTCACATTCAGGATCTTGGGCTTCTTTTAGTACATATTTGACGTATTTCCCTGAGAAACATCTATCTGTTGTGGTCTTGCAGAATTCTCCAACCGATGTCTATAAAGCAACTCATGATGTTGCAGATATCTATCTAGCAGTAAACACACCATTAAATAGCAATCAGAGCAATAAAAGTCCAAAATTTATCGATTTACCAGACTCGGTACTGAATAATTACACGGGTACATATCGATTAGGTGCCGCATGGTATGTAACCATTTCTCGTTCAGATAATAAATTAAATATTTGTGCCACATTAGAAACAGCTAGACCCTTTAATGCAACATCTGATACTACATTTTGGGCTTATAACTCACCAATTAGTTTCTACAAGAATCATTCGTCAGATATTGCTGGTCTCTACTATAGAGGGATGACTTGTCCTAAGGTAATGCCGTTAAATACTCCTTGGACAGATTTAATAGGCGAATATTACAGCGAAGAACTAGACACCAAATATAGAATTTGTTTAGAGAAAGATAAATTAGTTGCAAAGCATTTTAAAAATGGAACAATTAATCTGACACATGCGTGTAACGAAGATTTTGCGGGTAGTGTTGGGTATATGAGTTCTGTTGAATTCTATCGGGATAAAAAAGGGCATATTGAAGGTTTTTGGGTTACTACTACTAGGAGTAGGAAACAATGTTTTGTAAAGCTTTAATATAATTTGGGCTGATTATAAATATAAACTGGTGCTAACAGCGGGTCATAGCCAATAGCGGGTTATGCAGGTTATTCGGCACCTCGTCTCGCAGGTAGTTTTTATCTCGTGGGATAGGGTAGTATCTCCGAATTCCGCTACTGGCCATACCCGCAAACGTTGTGCATCAGCTTAAAAAACCGAACCGACAGAAATAATTCGAATTGTAGTTTCTAAATTAGGAAACATTGTTTATCTTTGTGACGTTTAACAAGACAAGATTGGATGAAATATTTTGAGACAAGATTTCTAGAAGAGGCTGATAAGTTCATTGCTGGACTTGACTCAAAGACCGTCAAAAAAATCTTTTACAATATCGACCTTGCTGAACAGACAAATGACCCAAAACTTTTAAAGAAACTTCAAAATGATATTTGGGAGTTTCGGACAAAATACGCAGGACTTCAAATCAGACTTCTTGCATTTTGGGACAAGACAGATAGTAAAGAAACTTTGGCGTTTGCAACCCACGGATTCATAAAAAAAGTTGACAAAGCTCCAAAAAATGAAATTGAACGAGCAATGAGAATTAAAAACGAGTATTTCGACAACAAATGAAAAATAAAAATATGGCAACTAAAGAAATTAAAAGTTATTCGCTTGCCGAAATGAAAGACAAGTATATCGGCAAAGTTGGAACAGCTGACCGAGACGAATACGAATACGAACTTCGTATGGACGTTTTAGGAAAAATGATAAAGTCTGCAAGACAAGAACGACACTTGACACAAGAGGAACTTGGAAAACTTGTTGGCGTACAGAAAGCTCAAATTTCAAAACTTGAAAGCAGTGCCAATAGTGCGACAATTGACACAATTTTAAAAGTGTTCAAGGCATTAAAAGCAGAAATAAATTTTAACGTAAAACTTGAAGACAACTTTGTTAAACTCGCTTGACAATAGAGAAAGCTGAACGCAACAGCACCCTAACGCAAGCATGGGTTTCGTGCTTCTATGAAAGTGAAGTGCTAAATCCAAGCTTTGTACTTCTAATGAAGTTTTGTGCTAAAAATCTCTGCCTGCGTGTAGCTGCAAGCCGTTTACGGGAAAGTAATAAATTTGAAATGCAACTTTCGTAGGAAGTTCACCGGACAAATCACGACCAACGTATAGTTGCGGAAGATTACCAACCAATTGAAAAGCCACAGCACTACCGCACAAGCCCAACAACGAAGTTTTGAGCCTTATTTATGTGACGTGCTGAAAACCAAGTATTGCGTTTCAAATAACAGAGAAAATCAATCGGTTGGTAACAAAAGCATTTCGCAATCGGGGTAAAGTGCTGAAATAGAGATTATCGTTCTTATAAAGATTTGAGGTAAAAGTAAGTTAAAGTTTCCAAAATCCCCGCCAGTATTGTTCAAACCCAAAATCACGAATCACTATTATTCGAAAAACATTACATTATTATTTTGTTAATATTTTCAATTGTTAAATCTGTTAATTCAGATATTTCATTTACTGACATTCCCTTTTTCAAACATTTTCTAACTAAATCAATATCTCTTCTTTTCTTCTCTTTTTCTATTCCTTTTATTTCTCCTTTTTTTTCTCCCTCTTCACGTCCTTCTTCCTTAGCGGTATCAATGGCATCCTGATCGCGCAGTGTGCTGATAAGAAATTTTTCATACTGTTTACGCTCCTTATCAGTCATATTTATTTGTGCTAATCTCTGTGCAGCTTTATCTATATTTTTTGAAATAGAACCTTCTTTTACTTCATTGTTTTTAATCATGTATATCCATTCGTCTATATGTTTTTTTACTATATCCTGATAGCGTTCAACTGTTATCAAATAATATTCCGGAAATATTTTTTTCTCTGTAAATTTATACTTCGGTTCTAAGGTTTCTGATATATTTACACGCTTTTTTACCAATAATTTATGCCCGGTGTTCAGTCCTGCAAATTCCGTTGTCCCATAGTAGATATAATCATCACCAATTCCCAAATTGAAATATAAAATACTGATAGAAATAACTTTACTTATTTCATTAAAATCTTTGCCAAGATCCTGATTTTCAACAATTATTTTTGACGTTCCATATAATAATCTCTCCAAATAATCAGTTTCTCTGGTATTTTGTATTTCAATATATATTTTCCTGTTTTGGCTGTCCTGAACTAATAAATCAACACGATTAAATTTATCATCTTCATCTTCCTGATTGCTTTCACTTTCTAAAATCGAGATTATTTTAACATTATCGTCCTCAAATAAGGCACATAAAAAACCTTCCAGAATATCAAAGTTGGCTTTGTCTCTTAGCAATCTTTTCATTGCCCAATCAAAACGTATTAACTTTGTGCTCATATTCTAATGTTTTAAGTAATTCTTTTTAATATCTCATCATTAGAACGTCTTAATGATAACGTAGTTTTAAATTTATTTTGTGGAATTCCGATAGGAACTAAACAAATTACTTTTTCAGCCTCTTTCATATTGAGTAATTTCTTAATTTGCTGGTCGGTATCTGTATTAAATCCCCAATGTGCAGGGCAGGCACCAATTTTATAATAATGCAAAGCATAAAGTAAATTCATTACAAAAATACCTCCGTCAATAAACAATTGACTCCGTTCACCAACTTTATAAAAATAATTTCTGTTACTTACCACAACAAACAATTGACTGACATTGTCGGAATATCCTTTTAATCCTTTTTGAATTGCAAATACAGAATCAATTATTTTTTTATCCTCTACGAAATAAACTTTAACGGGTTGACGATTACAAACAGATGGGGCTGTTTTTGCGATTTCAATTACTTTTTCAATAGTTTCAAAGGATACCATTTCCCCGGTAAAATCTCTCATACTGCAACGGGATTTTGAGAAATGATAAAAATCTTTATCCGAATTATCGAAATATGAAGTTGCCTGCTGGTCATTTACGCTTAAAAAATTTAAAGCCAGCATATTGCTAAAAAAGTCAAAATCAGATTTTGGATAGTATGATGAAATATCAACATTCTTCTCCGAGTGTGCGGTATAGTAATTACACATTACCATATAAGCTGCCGTTATTTGTGACCGGTTACAATTTGCGATAACATCTTCTCTTTTAAGCAGCTTTGCCAACTCGATAACGACATTTTTCCCAAATTCATATCTGATAGAATCATGAAGAAAACCCTTTTCAAGAGAGTGATACCTTAATATAATCAAAGCTTCAATTTTGCCGAAAGTATCTTGTTTAAAAATATTTGAGTGTTTATAAAACAACTTGCAATCAACATAATAATTTTTTATCAGCGACAATAACAGATGAACTCTTTCTTTGTACTTTTTCATCTTGTAAAATAAACCTTCACTTTGTTTCATAACGAATCATTTTTTAATTTATTATATTAATCACCAACGTTTTATGAGCTTTAAAAACCAAAATATGCTTTTACTCACAATTCATAAATACTCTGTAAAGATAAAGTTTATTGTTTTGCGATACAATTTTTTGATAAATATTAACATTTGTTTTTATTTCTCGTTTCGCGGGCTGGCTGAATTTGTTAAATCCCTAAACCGATGGATGCTCTTTTCGGGCGATTTCACTCAACTTAAATGCAATTTTTGTACTTCCAGTTGTATAGTATCTTCTGCCGCCTAGTCCTTTAACTAATTGAATACCAAAGCAATTATCTATTATAAACAACTCATCGGCATTTTGCAGATCTTCATGACTGATCTGCTTTTTTTCGATGATCTCAAATTTGCATAGTTTGGCACATTCCATTACAACCTTCAAAATAGGTGGGGAGTAACCTTGCGATGGGGAAGCCGGAAAAACTGCTGTTTTACCCGATAAATAACCAAAAGTTCCTCCAATTGATTCGCATGCAAATCCTTCGCTGTCTGAAAGGATCAAATTATGTTTTGAGATTGAAAGTGCTTTGCGTGTGGCTGCTACCCACAAAAATCTGCTTGATGGCTCACCTGCATTATACATCGAAGGGCATTTAGCTGCATCGTCATAATAATCAATCAGCAAGCCTACATCATTGATTGGGTAAAATCCTGATGGAATCTCTTCTGCTGTCAATAAATAATCGGTTGCCATAACACCCGGAATCAGATGAATAACCACTTTTGCGGCCAGAAAAAAGTGGTTTTTATTCAATAATCTTGAAACATCGCGTGTGAATCGTGGAAGAT
>CAILKW010000356.1 GCA_903834845.1 uncultured Bacteroidia bacterium
GTTGTTCCCAAATCGCGAACTATAATATTACCAACTTTAACTAATAGCGGGAAATCGTCATTGTGTTTTACCTCAAAATAGGCTTCGCCGGTAAGCTCGGCAAGTCGTTGTTTGGTGTTGCGATCTTCCTGATAGGTTAGATGTGAATCAGCATTTAGCCATACTTTTGTCCCATCGGCAAATTCTACAATACTAACACTTCCTTTTAGTGCTGAAAATTTTTGAATACCGGAATCGGCAACTTTAATGGTGTTTTTTGAAATATAATATCCCGATAAGCTTCCGATACTTAAAACAATCAGAATAACAGCAGCATACTGAATAATCCGCTTAACGATAGAAAAGGAGTTCGTTTTCACCGGATGTTTTATCCTGGCCCATAGCTTGTTAAATTCATATTCAGAATCAATATCAACATTATTTTTCTGCATTGAGGCACGAAGCCACAAACTTTTGACTTCGTAAAACAATTGTTCTTCAGCTTTACTATCTCCTAACTTGCGGTAGAATTCTTCCTTTTCTTCTGTATTTGCTTCACCGGTCAGGATGCGTGATAATAAATTATTCTCCATTTTTTACAGCTATTTTACCTATTAACAAATGAAGAGATAAATACCCTAATGAGAATTTCGGGAATTTAATACAGTATTTTGCTGATGACAGTAAGAATCGGCAGATACTCTTTCAAATCATTTCGGAGAATTTTCAATGCTTTAGTAAGGTGGGCTTCTACTGTCTTTTGAGTAACACCAAGTTTTTCAGCTATTTCACGGTTTTTCAGATCGTCAAACCGGCTCATTTCAAAAACAATACGACAATGCTCGGGGAGCTTCTGTATTGAAATGTCTATTTTTTCTTTTAATTCGTTATACTCAAGAAAATCACCACCTATACTTGCCAAACTTTCGTATTGGTAGTGCATCTCTATCCATTTTATTTTCTCGTGATGTTTAAGCAGTATCTGTCTCCTTTTCAGGATGTTCAGACAATTATTTTTTACCAGAGTAAAAAGGAAATTGCGAAGGTTTGAATCAGCGTTCAATTCATGTCGGATTTCCCATAGTTTTACAAAAGCAGCCTGAACTACTTCATTTGCTTCGTCATTGTCTTCGAGATAATGCAAACTCAAATTACAAAGAGGCTTAAAGTATTCATTGAAAATGTTTCTGAAGCTATTTCTGTCATCTTTCAATAATTGAAGAGCCTGTTCAAACATAGATTAAAAACCTTTAATTTTTTGAAGTATCGTTGTACATTTCAATTGTCAAATTCACTGCTAAAAGCGATCAACATCCTATATGTGAAGATTTTATAAATTTTGAACTGTGTTGTTCCTTCAATAGGTTCTTCCAACTTAAAGACTACATCCTGACCATTGTATTTTGATGCATCGGAAATAAACAGGAAGGTCTTTCGCTGTTCCCGTGCAACTGCATCATTATCTGTGCTATTGAAAAGTAAACTTACAGAGTCGGAGATCAATTTTCCCGTAATCGTATAAAAAGCCGCTCTCAACTGGCGCGGAAAAATCTTTTCAGCAATGGCCTGCTTCTGATAGAAATTAACGCCAAAAGTGTTGCTGGTAATGTTGGTCGAACCACTGATGATGTCAATTTCGACCTGCTCCAGGTCACTTTTACGCGATTTGTTTATTTCCAGCACAGGTATCACTATCTCCTGCAAAGTGGCTCCGCCATGTACAAACCGGCTCCCGGCACCCTGAATTCTTAACCTGTTGATTGATTTTGGAATTAATACCTCAGTCTCATCTTGAAAACCAAGCTGTTTACCCTTCCATTTTTTGAAAGATGGATTTTCCACAAGATTATTCCCAATAACAAACCGGCGATTGATTTTATAGATTTCACCCGATGGGGTATAATCGGTAAAATCTGTCTCGTCCAAACGGTTCTGCTGATACAAATAGCCATGATCGGCAGTAACCAGCATATTGGTACCGTTCATATTCGATACCTGTTTGATGATCTTCATCAAATAGACAAATTCATCCTCAGTAGCTTTAAATACTTCATTTTCAGATTCTTTATCATCCCCCGTCTTGTCAACATGGTTGCTGTAGATGTAGATGACATTATATGGCTTGATATACTCGCGGCCTTGTGTCTTCGCATTCATCTTCAGGAAATCTTTTGAACTGATTGCAATGCTTTCAGGGATGCGTTTCTGCAATATCTTCGTCCGGTTGGGAGTGCCCTGCGAACTTTGCCCATCCACATAAACAATTTCCGATTTTTCATAGAAGCTCAGTTCCCGGTTGGGCAAAAGGGAGGCCATCCCCAATTGCGTATAGGTTGGCAATGAACCAAGCATGGCTTGAAGTTCTGCAGTGAACCGGTCTTCCTGTAAAATCATTTCACGCAACTCAACGGCTGATTCATAACGAAATGCATCCGAAATGATCACAAAAATCCGTTTGTCTTTGTTGGAATAAGGCTCGACCCAATTTTTGAAAAAGTCCCTCTGGGCGACAAAAGGGGCAATTTTCCATTCAGGCATCAAATCAATGGCTTGCTGCCAATTGTTTCCCAATTTCAATAAAAAGGAGTTGCCATAAGCCTTTTCAACTTTCAGAGTCAAATCCTTTAAAATGTTTTGATGTTCAGACTGCTCGCTATAATAAATGTACTTGCGGTAAAGCAGGTCGATCCTGTAAAGTTGCTGGATGTATTTTTCAAGCCCTTCGGTAGGATTGGCAATCGACAGGTTTGTTTTCCGTATTTCATCAAGTAACGATGAACCATAGCTCAACGCTTTATAAATGTTGCTGAACTTATCGAAGAAAAATTTCAACTTCCGTTTTTCTATCTGTTCCTGAACCAGGCTATTGGAAAGTGCCCCGTTCAGGACAAAATTCCTGAGGTCAACGATTATCTTCCGGTCGATCACGGCAAAAGTGTCGGCATCCAGCAATACCTCATTGTCAAAACTTTGAATAAACGGTTCGATGCCCAAATCCTTTTCCAGTTGCAGGCTCCAATCTTCGAATATCTGCCTGGCCTTGGTGTTCTCTTTCCATCGGTTGACAAACAAATAGGCATCTTTTGATAACACCGCTTTGCCATTTGGGATACTCCGCTGGAAATTGTCGTTGATCAGTTGAAGCAAAAAATCCTTTATTCCGGGATTTGCGGATTTGTAATTGAATTTCCTTTCGATTGCCTCCCAAAAGAAAAGATTTAGCCCGAACTTTTCAATTGCTTTGAACCGGTCTTGTTTTTCTTTCTGAATTTCGGCAAACAGGTTATACAATACCTTTTCCCAATCGGCTTCGCAGCCACACAAAATCGATATCATTTTTAACCTGATTTTACCTTCCCGATCATCAGGTTCGAGCAATGCTTTTAATTCTGAGATTCGTTTTTCGTTGGTGAAAAATCCTTCATGTTGCTGGATCAACGGCTTAAACTCGGGTGGCAATTCCAGATCGTTCAAAAAGAGGGCAGAGGCCTCGGTTTGAAACTCGAAATTGGATAAAAGGATGTCCAACAGCCAGTTCTCATTGTCAATGGGCCTGGGTTTTGACTGATAGACCAAAAAACGTTGATTTGGTTGCAGGATCAACATACGGTGTTTCAGCGTAAACTCATTGTTTTCGATCATAAGTTTCTCCACACCCGGAATTTGAAGGTTATCGAACAGGCTGGTCAATTCGGCCTTTCCCTCGTACCAAAATAGGATGCGGTGCTCCTGGAACTTCTTCTCCAGTGCAGCCTGTACCTTGTTGTTCATGGTGAAAATATCGCTCATGCTATTTATTTTTTTGCGAAAGTCTGATAAATCTTTCCTGAATCAATTGCTTGTATCGTTCCTTAAAATCTTCACTCAGGAAACTGATATCGATCATTTTCAGCCATTTATCTTTTGCTTTCTCCATTTTACTGAATATATTTTCCTGCTGTTTTACATCAAGCTTTAAGGTATTAAAGGCAGCAATAAAGTCGTTGTATCGTAATTTCTTTTTTTTGCCATTTAATGTCAATGCACAATCTTCTTTGTCGTCAGGATTCACAATTGCCGTAGCCAACATATCATAACCTGGAGATAAGGTGGGTTTTAGGCCTTTCCCATAAATTAACGAGAAATTCTTTAGATGCATATCAGCATTTCCGGTGAGAAACGAAAACAGAACTTGTTCAAAAAAATTGACTACATCAAGACCTGGTGTGGACGAGTAGTTATAAATCGCTTTTGCAACTTGTTCGTAGGAGGCTAAATATTTATTCTCTGTTAATCGTTCAGTCAGCTGACACATATCTTCCATGTGTAGTTTTTGTTTGCCAATACGGTCAATGCGCTTGGTGATATACGCCAATTGACCTGACTTAAATCGAATCAGACTGTGAGGAACAACTTTGATTTTGGCGATACTTGCCAAATGCATGGTTAAACTTTCCACTTCCGGCATTTCAGGATATTTGGCCGCATGAGGTTTGAGGATATATCCACCCCAAAGACCAACAATGGTAAAACGCGTGGGTTCAGCTTTTTTTTTACCCGTTGAAAGATGCAACGATAATTTAGCTTGTACACCAGTAACGGTGATCTGGCTTTGAACAACCTGTAACGCTAATTCTCCCACTTGATTTTCTTCGTATGGAAGTTCAGGCGGTGTAGGTTGTCCAAATATTTTTTTACTGCATGCCGGATGAAAATCTATTTCATCTTCAGACAAAGGTTGGTAACAGAATAAACATCGCATCATCTTAATCCTTATTTTCAACCGGTATTACACTTACTGCACCAATACAGTCTTTGCAGCAGGCCATTAATAATCCCATCCGGTCACGTTCGTTTAATTTCCAATTTGTTTCTGCAATATCCAGCAGCCATCCTTCCGGTATTAATCCGTCAAAAAATGAAAACAAAACCGGACTGGTGTAAGCTTGCTCCTTTAAGGGTAGTGTCAGGCTCACTGCAATAGGGTTTTCGCTGCTGAGATAATCCGGATCGTACCCGAAATGGTACCCGTTTTCATCTTGTGAAAGCCATCCGGCAGTTTCGTCATTGAACTTGATTTCAGCTTTTCTCATGGCTCTCGTTTTGTTTCTACCGGCCCCATTTCATAACCAAATAATTTCAATACCTGGTTGATTTTATCCATTCGCAGGGATTCTTTACCTTGTTCCAATTCGCGAACAAAGCGAAGACCTACACCTGCCTTTTCAGCCAGCTCCGGCTGTGTAAGTCGGACGGCAATCCTTTTTTCTTTTACAAATTCGTTTAGTTCCATAACTTATACCTTTTCGGGTATAAATATATAAATATTAATTGATTTATACCTTTTCGGGTATAAATATTATTTTTTTTGCCAAGATTATACCCTTTCGGGTGTAATTAATTTAGTCTTCCTCCTTTTCCAAACCTTTAATGGGCACCAAAACTTCCTTAAACTTCTGGTAATTCACTTTAACCCCATCATCCAGGTCAATGCTGATTTTTTGGGTGGCAATGGTGAACAGTGCGCTTTCGTATTTGCGGCAATCTTTCAGCATCTCTTCCAGCCGTTCTATCTCTTTCGATGCCAGGGTTTTCTCTCGGCCTGTAATATCTTCGCGGAGGCTGAACATCGTTTGGGTGTTTTTGGCCGATTCGAGCTTGCTGATAAAAGCCAGCAGATAGTCGTTGAGTATCCGGCTGCAGAGATCGGGCTGGTAACGGTGCATATAGACCAATGCCTTGAAATGCCCTTTCGGACTGCTGAACATCCAGTAAATCGGACGTTTCTTGTACCGTTTTACGTGGTCGTTGTAAAAGTCGCGGACGAAGTACTTGCGGATATCTTTGCTAAGCACACCCTCTATAAAACGGAGGTTTTCGTGGAGGTGTTCCTCCCCAAAGGCCACCTTTATAAACTCGCCGAACCTCCCTACAATATCGTCTGTAAACCACTCCCCATCCAATACCGGTACGATGTTGTCGTCGTCGGGTAAAAAAACGCCCTTCATTTCGTCTGGAGCGTGAAGATCCTGGCCAAACACTTTCTGTAAATAGTCCTGCAACGTTTCCCCCTGGTTGGCCAATATAAGACCCATTCTATCAAGACTATAGCGGCCAAACAGGCAGCCTGTGGCATAGCTGATCAGTTGCAGCAGAACGGGCAAAACCTGTATTTCGAGTTGATTGTCAACTATTTTTGCCTCTTCCTGTAAAATGGTGATTTCTTCCAAAGGTACATCGGGTGTCAGCTCCTCCTGTAAACCATAGATTTCGATAAACTGGCGGTTCAATTCCTCCTCGTTGCGGTGGAGTTCGTAAAACTTTTCTGACCAATAGTTTCGGTACACATCAGAAGAACCTTGTAATAAATTGATATGTTGTTTGATAAGCCCGTTTTGCTGAAAATCCCACGAAGTTTCTCGGGAATTCCAATCCTCTTTCGAAATTGACAAAGCAGTTTTTACTAAATCCTCATAATTAATAGTCGCTTTGGGGGATGGTAAACATGCAATATCATTGATTTGATAGTTTATGGTGGGAGCTAGTACATTAAGCATCTCTTTGACAACTTTTGAATTTAGAAATGCAGCTACTAAAAAAGTATCCTCTAAATTAAACAGGGCGGGTCCACCAGAATCATAAAGAGAACCTTTTTCAATGAACCTAACTCCAAATTTTCCAGATGATATATATGGCCAAGTCAATGATGGTAAGAAAAAGTAACTCACATTTACAATGGTTCTTGTGTAAGATTTATTTATTGTTTTGGCAAATGATATTACATTTTCTCCATCGTTTTGCCAATCAACTAAATACTCATTGCATCCAAACCATTTTCTGTACCAACCACCTTTATTGTATGGAAACCACTTAATTTTAGATTCAAAAGCCTCTTGTGCATTGTTAAAACCAAATCCAGTTTTTTTGATTTCAACTTCGGGCCAAAATTTCAAAAATCTATTATTATCCGAGGTTGTCATACCTCGTTTCAAATCTCCAATTTGAGATAAATTCTTTTCACCAAAAATATTTATCATATTTCCTGAAAGCCAATAACCAATGGGACTTCTAGGTATTTTCTCAAAGTCTTTTTGGTTAGCAGCATAAAACCACCCACAATTAGGGTTCTGAATGGCTTCCAAAGTTTTATCTTCTTTTAGTTGAGCGTTACCAAAATCGGTTAACCGAATAAAAACCCCTTTGGTGAAAGGTTTGTAATTTCCCAATACAAAAGCAGCATTTTGAACCACTTCGCCACCAATTTCGGGAAAGGTGCGAGGGCCTAAATGCAACATGGTTTCAAATTGCACTTTGTCAATTAAATATGGCCGTAAAGAGGCATAACTGCTCAGGAACATCCAGCTATGTTGGTTGATCATTGCCATTTTTCCATTTGCGGAGTTAAATTTAAGGCAACGTTCAATAAAACAAGCCATTAGATCAGATTTGCTTATAGGGTAATTTTGCTTTACATACTCAGCCATCGGAAGGTTCATGCCGCCACTGCCCATGTATGGCGGATTAGTTACCACGCAATGGAACCTACGACTCAACAGTTCGGCTTGTTCTTTTAGCTTTTTTTCCTGATCGTGCCAAAGGCTTCCTTTTTGCAGGTCGAGGGCTTCAAGTTCCCTGGGGTCAATTTGGATCAGCGAACCAAAGTTGTCGGCCTGGGTAAGGTGGAAAAGGGTCAAATCGCGGTAGTCGTAAATCAATTTCCCCATTACGGGCAACGGAAGTTTAACGGCCTGTTCGATAATCTCTTCGCTTACATTTTCAAGTGCAATTACCTTCGGATGTACCGGTTTTCGCAGGAACCGGCCGTAATAACTGCGGGCTTTCATCGTGAGGGCAAAGGCTGCCAACTGTGCCGCGCGGGGGTCTATATCGATCCCAAAAAGGTTGTGCTGCAGGATAAGCGCCGGTATTTCGTTGGTATTGTAACCCTCCTCTTCGTAAATTTTGGTAAACAGGTCGAAGGCATAAACCAACACGTGGCCACTTCCCTGGCAGGGATCCAAAAATGTAATATCGGTAACACCTTTTATGCCGTCAGGTAAAGGGGTTGGCGAATTGCCTTTGGGGGCTTCGATAAAATAGGGCATGTGCTCCCTGAGCTTGCTGGCAGGTTTCAGGGCAAGCCACAATTTGCCAAGGGTATTTTCGACCATGTAGCGCACGATCCAACGTGGCGTAAATAGTTGGGTGGCGGCAGGGATATTTTCGGCAGTAATTTTTATGTTCTTTTTGAGCCCTTCAAAAACACCGTCCTTTTTATCGGAAATATAAAACTGGTATAACCAGCCAATTACCTCTTCCTGCTGGCAATCTTCGGTGCTCATTCCGTTTCGCAGGTCGGCCACAATGCTGTAATCGCTCAGGAGATCGTCGGGCAACAGCAGTTCGGTGTAGTCGCTGATACGCTCGAACATAAACGGCATCGCCTTGTGCCATTGGTTGCAAACGGCCACCAGCAGCAGTTTGTAGGCTTCGGTATGTGCATCGGCCACAACGGTGCGCCCGTCCAAAAGGTCGTTAAGGCGTTGGCGGTCGAGGGTCAAATCGGGCTCGATCTGTCCTGCCAGGGCATTTTGGAGGATCTCGGGATTGGTCATGCCCGGCAGCGGCGTAACCACTTTGGGCAAAGTGTAACCATTGGCATCCATAAAACGCAATGCCATCAAACGGTTGAACCAGGTATAGGCCACCATTTCGACCACCTGCTCACGGCTTGTCTGGCGTATTTTGTCGTTGAGACTTTTAACCTGTGTTGCATAAGTATCGATAAAACTTTGGCTGCGGTTGTTTACTACAAATTCGAGTTTCCGGTTTACCTGGTCGAGCAATTTTAGGCGGGCATCCTTGGCGAAGCGTTTAAGCTGGTTTGTGTTCATATTTAGTTAATTATGAATTAAAAATTACGAATTACGGGAATCAATTAAAAATTACGAATTACGAATTACGGATATTAACGGAGTTTCTTTTGCAGGTACCAGATTACAATGCCGCAATATGGTTTTCGTTTTCCATTTGCATCTGAATTCGACCATTCTTCAAGCTTTTCATGAAGTTTAGCTTTCCTCCATTTTTTCTTTTCAAGTACCTGATGCACACCATCAAGTGTTTTCAACCTATTGGCTGCTAACATGCTGTTGTTCAGGTTTAAAATGTCCTTCATTTCCTTATTCCAAACTTTATTGGAACTTTTGATATTTCCGTTCAATGTTGAATAGGATAGTGTATCTGGAAATGTATCATTAAAAATCGAGAAAGTAACTGAATCCCCATTTTTGGATTTGTCACAATGCTCTTCAGCATTAATGTATCCCGGACAACAGATCACCATATTGTTGTAATCCAATTGAAGATCAGGTCGGTCTGTTCTGCTCTTCATATGCTCTATTTTCGATGTTTCACTTACGCCTTTATCTTTAACCGGAATTTCGCGCATACAATAGGCACAAATATTTCCTTGTTCTGCAAGCAAAGCATCTCGCAATTCTGAAATGGGTTCGTATAGGGTAAATCCAGGTGTTGCTTTTTTTTGAGTCCAGGCATCAGGCTCTACTCGTTTGTCTATCTTAATCATTTTCGTCGCTCAAAAAGTTCAACATAGCCTGCGCTTTAGCCAATTCGGGCAACCTATCACCGAACTCGTTTCGCATATCGTTCAATTTGGCTGCGGCATTGGTATATTCGTCAATATCAATCAAATCGAACAACGTTTTTAAACGATCGTCAACTTCCTTTGAACGTGGGATGATACCCAAAACGGTCTGAATTAACGTTGAAGCATCGAGCCCATAAGTTTCAATTTCTTTGGCGGTGTAACCTTTCTCTGGATTAAATTCCAACTTGATTATTTTATTTTCATCACCAATTGGGATACTGGTCATCACCATCGGTGCGTGAGTTGTGATAATGAACTGAAGCTTCGGAAAAGCATTTTGCAAACCTTTAATCACAACTGATTGAAGGGTAGGATGCAGATGCAAGTCGATCTCGTCAATCAATACGGTTCCTTCAGTATTGAGACAAGCTTTTTCTCCAAAAATCCCTTGGTTTAGCAGCGCACATCGAAAAGCAAGATCGGTCACCATATTTGCCAACCTTTTGTATCCATCGGACAGATTAGCCGATTCAACTTCCCGACCATCGATAAAGTGGTAATAGACTTTGCTTTGGTTGTGCCTTACTTCCATGTCGGATATAATGTTGCACCCATTTGGGCCTAAGGCAAGCTGAACGGATTGGTTGACGCAAGATAGTTCAATGTTCCCTTTCCTTCCTTCGGTGAGCACTAAAAGCCGTTTGGTCCAATATGGGAAAAATCCATCTCCCTGTAAACATTCATAATAACCAAACGAAGGTTTATGGGCATATTTTTTAAAGGGTTCAGGGTTTATTTTTCTTTTTGAATGAATATCGGAGGTTGAAAAACAGGCTAAAAGTGGCAAGGCCACTTCCTGTTTGCCATCGACAAAAAGCCGGTTATAATAATCTTTGCCATGGTCCTTTATCGTTTTAAGGGGCATTTGAAGTGTCCTTCCTTTTTTATAATGGCGCTCCAGAACGGAAGCACAACCCAGGAAATGGAAATGGACTTTGATATCGTCTTCGATTGCCAAGCCTGTTTCAGTTACTTCGATCCTGAAATCATCGTCTGAAAGTCCGATAAACCGGGTATTTTCATCACTAAACCCAATAAAGAAAGAGTTTAGCACAGAACTGATTGCCCTTATCAAAGTTGTTTTACCGCTCGCATTATCACCGATAAGTAAATTGGTTTTCCTTTTGAAAGAAAGTTTCAGGTCTTTGAAACACCTGTAATTTGATAAACTAATTGTATCCATATTTCTCATTCATTTATCCCAATCGTAATTCGTAATTCGTAATTTATTCTTTCTGCAACTCCGGCTGAACTCCGGCTCCAACTCCGGCTGCTATGGATTTGGAAACGGTATCTTTAATTTCATTTTTCTATTCTCATTCGTTAATAAAACCAGTAATTACCTGCTAATATGCTGTTTGCCAAATTCAGTTATTACATATTTCTGAAGTCTGCTATTGGGTTTCCCTGGAATCGTCATTTCGAGATACCCTTTTTCAATTAGCGGATGTATATACCGATCAGCATTTTTCTGAATATTTTTCAAACCAATTTGCTTCATAATGGTTACTCTATCCTGCGGCTCAATACAAAAATCCAGAAGTATTAAATCGGGTGCTAAGTCGGGTGCTAAGTCGGGTGCTAAGTCAGATGCCAAGTCGGGTGCTAAGTCGGGTGTTAAGTCAGGTGCCAAGTCGGGTGTTAAGTCGGATTCCAAATTAGTATAGGAGATGGTTAGGACAAACTTTTCCTGATTCTGGATTTCAACCTTATAATCAGGATAATACAATGGTGCATATTTCTGAATGTTCTTTCTGCCTGAGCCCAATTCTTCGACCCAGCCCAGCTCCCTGAAAATTTTTGCGATCATCGGGTTCTTGGGGTGTGTCTCTAAATTAAAAAGGGTAACGGTGCCCATTTGTTGTGGCTTGCTCCAATTTTCGGTGATCACCAAATCAGAAAAGACCAGAAACTTCGCCGGAAAGCTGCTTTGATATTCCCTATGGGCCAGCAAATTGGCAACCAACTCCCTGAAAATTTTGTTTCGCAGGTCAATACGTTGGATTCCAGCTTCGTCCATCGAAAATTTATCGGGTAAATGTTTTTGCACAAAGCTCATCAGTCTCAGGTAAGCTTCGATGAGGTTTACCCTGACATCGTCACGGTCGTCATATCGGATATCGGGATCACTGCTTTTGGGGTTTAAAAAGCGTTGATAATTCCTATTCCGGTAAATGGCATCTGTCCTATATGCGGGGCAATAGGTCAAAACCGTGACTTCAGTGCCAAACAACAAAGCTGTAGCCAAAATATAACCTTCTTTGCCGGTAGTGCGGTCTTTGCGCCAAAACCCAGCCGAGCGAAGTATTTCCTCATTGCTAAGGCTCAACCAGGGGTGAGCAGGATTGGAAGTGGCTGCCAAATGCCTTGCCTTTTCAAATGTACCGGTGTTTAAATCATCCAATGTCAGAAAAGGGCAGACCTCATTTTCGGTAAAGCTGTTCCGTTTGCGAAGATAGATATTGTCAACGAGTGCGTGGTTCAGGGTAATGTCGTTGTCGGCATCGCCTATACGGTCGTAAATGCGGCTCTTATAGCGGTGTACCTGAGAGCTTTCAGGAACATAAATGCAGATTGCCTTTTTTTCGTTCACATCAATAATTTCTGGCGAAAAGTAAGCAGTAGGGTTAAGCTGTTGTGGATTGTTAATTGTATTTGACAAATTCTTCAACATGTTTTCAAGAGACGATTCATTCACTCCAACAATATCGCCATCATCCGAAACACCCATGCAAATGGTTCTGCCCGACCTGTTAAGAAAGGCGCATATTGTTTCAAAGATAGTATCGCTCAAATCGTTCTGACATTTTTTGAATTCAACATTGAGCGATTCTCCCTGACTTACAAGCCGTATAAACTCCTCTTTTGTCATACTTTGTCTTTACTTAAACAGTTTTTAAAAGAAAGCCCCAACTCATTACAGCACCCGTAATTCGTAATTGATAATTCGTAATTGCCCCCGTAATTCGTAATTCGTAATCCGTAATTCGTAATTTTTAATTACAAAGATATTCGTTTGTCTTCGTCAATAATCCGCAAAAATTGAACTCTCAAGGCCGCGAGGTAATCTTCCACATCCTGTTTGTTTTCGAGTACAGGTTTTGGGAAGTTGACCTTTACATTGTCTTTTCGCACATAGACAACCCTTGGTTTCGGTGGTTCGGGTGGAATGCCAGGTTTTACAGGTGGCGTGGGTGGCGTGGCCCATCGTGACATCAGCTCCAGCTGCCGCTGGTACATGTCGGTGATGGCACTATGCGCCTTGGTCCGGATGTTCCCAATAAACCTTTCGTGTTCAATCTCCCTGATCAATCGTTCAAAGGGGGCAATAATGTCAACTTGCTGTTTATCCTCCAATTTCAGAAATTCACCAAAAGATTTTAATTTTTGGATACTTTGATTGATTGCGTCCTTCGCTGTTGCCCGTTCCGCAATCTGTTGCACCGAAACTTCCGACTTTATTTCGTCCAATGCAGCTTTGGCCTCCTGCATCAGGGAATTTTTATAGGGGGCGGGACTTTCGGCTACAATATGCAGTTTATCAAGGCTTTCCTTTCCTATGTAATCGAAATTGGCATTGTTGCTTTCAAGATAGAGCAACACATTTTCAAAAATGGAACGCTGTGCACCATTCACAAATTTTTTCACATCATCGATAACATTCTCTTTGTCGTCCAATAACTCGTCCTGAAACTTATCAAGCGCATTGAAGAAATAGGGGTGTTTTTTTTCGACAAGAAGTTTAAGCCGGTTTAATGGTTCGCCGACCGATTTCAGGAATTTTATCTGGCCACGGAGTGCGTAGATTTCGGAAAGATCTTTTACCTCTATTTCCATCCGCTGTTTAAAGAGACGCGAAATCTCTTTCGGTTCGTTTCCCAAATTGGGTTCATTAAAATACTCCTGATAGAAATTCTTCAACTTCTGGACCTGACTGCCCAGGATCTCCTCTTCAAGTTCGATAATCGTATTTGCATACTGGTTGTTGCGTTGTAACGCCTCAAGTACAGCCCTGTCATCCAATGGATAAGCATCCTGCTTGAGGCTGATTTTGTTCCGTTTGTACAACTTGGCAATAACGCAAAGAACAGCCATCTGTGGCCAGCCATACGGCCTTATATTAAAATTATCGCTCAAGCTTTTAATTGTTGTCCTTTCATGGTTGCCCTTGTCGCGTTGGATTCGGTGCAATATCTCGACCTCTATTTCGTGAAGATTTTCGGTAAATAAGATGGTGTCTTGGCTCTGGATTATTTTGGGCAAATGGGCCTCGGAAAATTCGACAGTCAACATCTTAAGATTTGTATAAATAATCTTTATAAGTTGCTGTACTCCAAGGGTAATTTTCGTGCGAGGGTCTTTGCTGCCAATTTCGGTCAATTCAGAACCATTTATGTACATCCTGGCATCACCTATACCTTCTTTGATTTGGTTCAACACAGATCTTTCCCTATCTTTATTTTGTTGTGCTTTTTCAGACAGGATCCTCATCTTGGTGGGGTCCAACGACGGGGAATTTGTATTTTGGATATATTTTTCCGTTTTCTTGATGAGACGCAATTCGTCAAAAAGCCGTTTGTCTTCGGGAAGGAAAATAACCAGATCGTTTGGACGGCCAATAGAGAACATATTCACATTGGTAACCGTTATAGAGTTGGTATTCAGAGGGGTAATAAAATTCACATAAAAATCCTTCTCCCTTGCTATTATGTTGTCATCGAGCTTTTTGCCAAATTCATACGGTTGGATGCCTGAATCCAGTTTGACTTTTGAATCTCTCAGCGTTTCCTCGAATAAAAAACGCGTCAATAACTCACCTGCGGCTGCCGGGGCAATTTCGGTGCTTTTGATTTCATTCTCAACGTCTTTTTCCTGATTGGTAAGGTATTCGTATAGATCGCCTGCACTTCGCTGAATGTAGGTTTGATTTTCCAACAGGTTAAGGGCTTCCTGTACCAATTTGCGGAAAGTTGCCAAATCGACATCAAATTTAGGGAGCAACAATATTGAAATATTGCCAACCGAAGCATTGAAACCTTTAACATATTTCACAAGAAACAGGGCTTTGAGAACATCTTCGGCCAATACTGAATCTATACTCTTGTGCGCCTGAAGAATATCCGCCTGGATGTTGCTTTGAAGAACATCTTTTATGCCCTCGTACATTTGTGAGAAAGTAACGAGACAGTCAATGTCTTTCTCAGCGTTTGCCTTTGCAACCTGCTGAAAGACACCCAACATTGAACGTTCGCCGACTGATTGCTGACTGCCGATAAATGCATTATGGTCGTTTAATGCTTTGATGGCAGCCTGAAAGAGATCGAACTGATAAGGAATAAAAGGGTAGGTGTTGATAAAATGCACTTCGTCTTTGTAGGTTTGGTATTGACGCGATCCCTCGTTAAACTTTAGCAAAGTCTTCACATTGTTCATCTCTTTTTCCCAAATACCAGCCAGAAGTCGTTGCGGCTCCACCTCCTTTGTAAGTAACCGCTTTTGGATCACCTCATCGGCATTGGCACTTGTCAAAGGGAGTTTTATCTTAAAACGGCCCTGGATGCGCGAAAAATCGTGGGACTGTTTCGCGGTGAGGTCCCCAATGGTGGCATTCAGGTCGTTTTGTGAAGTGACAATCATAAAGGATTGCCCATGAGTTTTAACAGAAAGAGTTTCTGCGATGGTTTGGAGGCTCAACATCAGCCCAACGTTTTCGGCAATAAACTGGCCCACTTCATCTACACAGAAAACTAACCGGAACCCGGGCTGTTTTGATTTGACATACTTCGAAACCAATTCACAGAACCCTTCGATGTCGAGACGGTAATTGTTGATCAGGTTGTCGATATACCGGTTGGCTTCGTCAACATTGATCGACTTAATTTCGGAATATATTTCGGCCAATTCATGTTGGTTCAGGAAGATAGCCTCCCTACCTTTTTCCCAACTCTTTGCAAATCGTGACTGGTATTTTGATTTGAAATAGCTGTATTTTCCGATAGACTCAAGGTGGCGTTCAATTTCGGCAATTTCGGGGTTTAAGGGGTCATAACCCAACAATTCGTTGAACACTTTGAGAAAAATGCTCAGCACCGGGTCGATGGTTGAACCGAGGCTTGTGATCCCGTCTGATTTTGCGGCAATATTGAAAAGGATGGACCGTGTGGGGACCATGGCCACTTTTTTGATATTCCTTTCAAGTTCGGGATCGTTGACAGCTTTTGCCGCAAAGACATCGGCGCATATCTTGCCGTTTATCTCTTTGTTTTCGAGCACCAACGAAAGCATTTTCAGCAAATGCGATTTCCCGGAACCGAAGTAGCCCGAAATCCATATACTGCTGTCGAAATTTGGTTTTGCCAAATCGTCAAATAGTCCGGGGAGCATTTTGTCTTTATTGGTAATTCCCAAAAGTTCGTTTGTAAGGACGTATTCATCCAATTCCTGTAAAAGGTGGCGGTCGTCGTTTGCCTTGATAACCCCTTCAATTGGTCGGCAGATGTCTTTTAGATAAAGGTCTTTTTGTATCATAATCAGATTTTGTATTCGTTCAGGTTGTGTGCCCTGTAATAATTTTCGTCTTTTAAACTGTCAAAAAGCGTTAAGGACTTGTTGTTGTAAGTGCCAGGGAAAAACATCACCAAAGGTACCTGATCAACAAGCGATTGTAGGTTGTTCAAAATGGTATGTGAACGTATGATGGGGAATGCCGCACCAACTCCGGTAATGAAAACGATTTTTGCCTGCAAATTCTCCATCCGTTTCCTGATTTCAGGGATTATCTTCGTATCAATATTTAAGGCACCGCTAAGAACGCGTATGAGCCTGTTTTTTTGCATAGCTCTTTCCTGTTTAAAAATCTGCAGGAGAAGGTTCTCGTTTTCCAGAATTTCTATGCAAAGGTGGTATAAATTGATTTCCAATACATTGATATTTACGGCAACAAGTCTTCTAATCAGCGAAGGCAACTGTATTTCAACTTCGTTTTGTTGGTTAACGTGGTAAGATTGTATGAAAAATGGCAGCTCACCGCCAAGTCCGTCCTTATTCAGGAACTTTTGATCCGAAAGGATTTTAAAAAGCAGGTCAAAAGTTATGGGGATATTTTCTTTAATCCGGTTAGTCATGCGATAGCGTTTTTATCGCCGAATGGATTTCGGCATTGGAAAAAAGGAAGCAAGCTAAAAACCGTGGTTGGTCGCAAACAATTGCTTTTATAGATACATCTGATAAGTAAGGTTTTATAATTATGCCGTTTGTTCGTCCGGTTATTAAACCCACCTGATTAAGAAAAGTGAAAATTACCTGTTTTACCTTTTTCGCAGTTTGTTCCGAAAGGTTTGCCAATTCATTGTGGATTAATATTTTGGTATTCACAAAACGTGCATAATCCGAATCTGTAATATTGTTGTCGAATAAGAAATACTTGTTGCGGACAACTTCTGCAACAAAGTCATAAAGGAAAGTATATGATTTCAGTAACATTACAAAAACCATTGCTTTAACATCATCCGGATTTCCATTTAATAGCAAGTTCAACTGTTCATCGGTCAATAAAAGGAGTCGTTTCTTAATTTCACTAAATTCCCTGATAAACGTTGCATGTTTCACCTTATTCAGGAGGTTTTGGTCACTTGTTGATTTTTTCACCTCATCCCAATTTCCCAATCGTTTATATACCACGGCGATAGAAATGGTTTCAGCAATTAAAGCCGATGCACCTGTGAAGGAAAATGAATATTTTGCGTTTGTATCCATCCGAGTTGTAATTGTTTTCAGGAAATACCCGTTTTAGTCTTGTACAAATATGGGTAAAAATAATATATTAAATCTATATTGTAACCAATTATTTAAAGTATAAATTGTTGGTTTATGATATACTGAAAGGTAAATTTTTCTTTGAATTCCATGTTACTCGTTAATGAATTACCAAATAATTTTCACAAAAAAAAAGGTGGATAACCGAAGTTGTCCACCCTTATTTTATGAGACTGACTGATCAATAATTTGCCGGATTTTCGTCCATCCATTCGTTAACTCCATCGCGAATACGGTTACGAAAGGTTAAAGTATCTTTTGCATGATACCAGTTGCCATCGGCAGCGAGATATTTGTAATTCAGAAAAATCTTGCGATTCTGCAATAATTTGGCTTGATTATAAGTACTAACTCCATCGGGTTTGACGGCGTATTTTCCTGTTGGTGACGAAACTATTGTGACATTTCCACCACTGATATTCAGAATAAATTCCGGGGCAAATGATGAGCTTACATCGCTATATCCATTGGTTGACAGAGCATAAGGTCCAACACTTTTCAATTGCCATGTTTTAACTTCAGAGACAGGTATTTGCGTGAAGTAGTTTATGGTATTTACAACATTTGCATCCGCAGCGTCTTTAACAGTTGTAACACCACCATGCCAATAGCTTCCAAATAACATATTCTCGAATTTAACTCCGATTACCTCTGTTTTTTTGTTGTAAATAAGCGAATCTGCATCGGCACTAATAACTCTGATACCAATAGCATAAGTTGGATTGATAGTAGCTTCATCGGCCAAAAATCTGGTCGAATCGGGTTTAATAGTCACCTTACCGACATGCTCTCCACTTTTAATAATAAACTGGGTTGCATTGCTTAAAGTATAATAATTGGAGGGCAACGGGAGCAGAGTTGTTACAGGCAAAACTGCTGCACTTATGTATGCAGCACCTCCTTTAAGCTGAGCAAGGGCAGCCGGGGTGATCAAAGTATTGTCTATCTGATAAGTGACAATCCTGTCCCTGTTGTTTATTCTTACGCCACCCAATTCAACTCCAATGTCGAATTTCATACCTTCGCCAACAACGAATGTCCTGACATCCAACTGAAGAGGAATATAGATTGAGTCGTAATCAAAATCTTTGATATAATCCTTATAGCATGAGACAAATGTCGCAGCTAACAAAAGTGATGCTAATATCTTTTTCATCATAATTGAATTTGTTATATTATTTCCATTTATCCCAGCCTTCATTCTGAATTAATTTGCTCATCCGAAGGATTTCGTCATAAGGTAACGGCATGTAGGCCGAATTGTAAGCACGGTTCTCAACTTCCCAAGTCAGGTCATAAGTATAAGCAGTCCCGTTTTTGGTAGTCTTGATACCATGTACCGGCTTGTTATATAATGCTTTGAACTGAGTATCATCGGTCCAGCGTGCCATATCGTGGAAGCGTTCGCCCTCAAAACTTAATTCAATACGCCGTTCGTTCTTGATCAAGTCATAGAAAGCATCTTTTCCGGCACTTGCCACACTAACCAGATAAGGATCTGCAGCAGGTATCCCGGTCTTATCTTCATAAGTTTTCATAGAACGCATTGTTCCAACAACTGTTTTGGGAGAATAACCATAAAGCGTACCGTTCGGTCCAACAATCTGATTTGCAGCTTCAGCGTAAGCCAATGCCATGTGGGCATACCGGATATTGAATCTGCAACGTGGCCTTCTTTGGAAACTGGATACTTTCCAATTGATTCCATAAAGGAATTTTTTCAAATAAATATTAGTCCTTACATTATTTCCATTTCCTGCTCTGTCTTTTCCACCGTTTAACCCCTGTGCATCAGGTTCCCATGTTTCGAATGTATAAATTGGAGTAGTTGAACTATATGCAGGTATGTAACCGGCTCCGTTATAATTTATGATAGAATAGAAACGGGGTTCCCTGTTGTCGAATGGTTTGGTTGCATCATAAACGGTACTATTACTTATCGGATAACCGTTTTTGTCACCAAATGCGTCAACGAATTCACGTGTTGCCCCGATATCTCCAAAAGGGCCGAATCCGTTTCCGTTTGCGGCTGCAGGAAAAAACACTTGTTCCATTGTAATATCGTTCTCAATAAGTCGCGAAGACCAAACAATACTTTTGTCGTAAACATCAGTAAAATCAACACGTTTCGTAGGATCGTAACCATCACCGATGGGTGAGGCGGCGAGCTTAAAGTCCATAACTTTTGCCGCGTATTTTGCAGCAGAATCCCAGCGGGCAGGCTCGTTTGAAGGGTTGAACCGTTTACTTGCCCACGACAAATAGGTCATTGCTTTAATGGCATACATGGTGACACCATCTACTCGATTCCAGTTTACAGCTCCGAGAAAATCCTTTTTATCGCTCAAATAAGCTGACGTATAAAGATAATCGCGATGTGCAATTGGCAGGTATTTTAGTGCAGAATCGCAATCCTGAATAATCTGTTTGACACATTCGTCATAGGTATTCCGCTCAAGATTAATATCCTGTGACGCATCGAGGGGATCTTTAACAATCGGAAAGCCCAATAATCTCGTTCCACCAAGCTCTTTGCCACCGAATTTTTTCAACAAATCACGTTCGGCCCAGGCACGCAAACCAAATGCTTCGCCCTGCAATCTTCTGGTTACCAGCTTATTTAATTCAGGTATAATCAATATTGTTGATTTAATTCCCCTATTGTCTTTGAGGAATAGGTTCAATAAGAAGATTGCATTATAATCCCTTGTCCAGTAATCTCTTGTAAAAGCTTGGCCTCCTGTTGTTAACTCACCTTTGGCAAACTGAACAACGATATCGGTTGTAGAACGCCTTACAGCATTGTCTGTTGCACATTCCAGATATGCAGTTTCGTTACTATTGTAGTTTTTGGACGAATAGTCACTACCAAGATAGTCGTAACTTCTTCCAATTAAACCCTGTACACTTTCCTGATAGGCAAATACGTCGTCTCTTGCCTTATCTCCATTTGGATAAGCATCCAGAAATTTGCTGCATGACTCGGAAACCAATGCAACGAATATTATTATAAGAATTTTAAATTTCATATTTCTTGATATTTAAAAGGTTAATTTTACTCCTCCGGTAAGTGTGATATTCAGTGGATAGTTGGTAATCCCGGAATTGATGTTTTCGGGTTCTACGTCTTTTTCTTTAAGTTTATCTAAAGTCAAAACATTTGCGCCGCGTGCAAAAATCCGAAATCCCCTTACCCCTTTCATCCAGTCAAATTTCCGAACCGGCAGATTCCATGCTACCTCAATATTTTGAATCTTAAAGAAACTGTTGTCAACCAACCTGAAACTGGAGGTTTTAAAATTGTTTGTAATCTGATAATAAGTCAATTTAGGATAAGCACCTCCCATTCCATTGGCATCAATGTTTTCCAAAACAAATTTCGAATAAACATTATCTCCAGAACCGTTAGTGTAATATTTGCTGTTCAACATTTGGTCGTAGAACGCACGGCCAACCCCTGTTAAAGTCAAATCAAAATCCTTATAGCTAACATTCAGATTAATTGCATAATACAATTTTGGGGTTGAATGTCCGATATACTGGGCATCGTTATCGTCAACCACGCCATCTTTGTTTACGTCCTCATATTTCAAATCTCCGGCATGAAGGTTTTCACCAAACTGTGGAATAGCATTTGCTTCAGCATCAGTTGCAAAACGTCCGAGATATTTTAATCCGCGAATTGCATCAGACGGGCCTCCAACGGTTTTTTGATATTCGTTCCGGTAATTTGGTTCGTCAACCTGTTCGATTATTGGTTTTTGAGTAAAGGCGTTTCCACCGATGGTATAATGAAAGTCACCGATAATATCCCTGAATTTCAAGCCCAGTTCAACTCCCTGATATGAATATGAATTATAGTTCACCGCAGGAAGAGTAGCCGTTGTTCCCGATAGGATTGGAGTAGTATTAGTCCTTGTTGTAATAGCATCATATCTCAGGATGTTGTAGTAGTTAAACTCAACTGAGAGTTTGTTTTTAAGCATCTCAGCATCTAATCCGAGGCTAAGCTCTCTTCTGCGTTCAAGTCCGATTGTAGGATTACCGATACGGCTTGGATATGCCCGATAGTTATTGGCAGATTGTTTATATGTTCCAATCCAGGTTCCGGTATTACTGTAATAGGTACCGAATTTGTCTGTGTTACCAGTGTTTGTATCCAAATTCCAACGGTCTCTATAAGCAAACGGACCCCTGAATGGATCGACAGAAGTTTCGCCAAATTCTCCACGAACTTTCAGGTAATCAATAAACAGGAGGTTTTTCATAAATTTCTCCTCCGAAACAATCCAGCTCACACCAACGGACGGCGAGGTAGAATAAACATAGCCGGGAGCCATACCACTTGTTCCCCCATAGTTCAGAACTCCTTGAATGGTAATCCTATCCTGATAAGAATAAAGGGCAGTGAAAATTCCGGCTTGTTCGCGCTGTGGTTCTTCAAATCCGTTACGCTTTATTGAAGACATACGGTAGGTTGCTGATCCCAGGAAAAAGTGATCTCCGAATTTTTTGTCATAGCTTAAATTCTCATAAGCTGCATAATTCTGAAAATAGAAGTCATGTAAAGTAGCGCGAGAGGTTGCGTCAACTCCATCCCAAGCTTTTGTCAGCGAAGTGATTCCCAAAGTAGGGTTGTAGGTTCTTGGATCAATCCTATATGCAGTATAGTTCTCTGCTTTTCCGATGCGCAACAAGTAGAAGGTGTTGAAATCAACAAACGTGTGCGATTTCAAGCCTGGTATGATATTTCCCATGTCCCATTCGAACAATGCACTTATTGCCCCATTTCGCCCCGACTCGTTATAGTATCCGTTCTTTACAAGGTTTCCAACAGGGCTTGTCCCATAAGAGGAAGATATCCCAAACCACGGCGACTTCAAAGTAGGATCGTTATTTATATAAACCGGAAATGCTATTGGCGGTGTGTTTGTAATGTCATTCAATAAATTTGGCATTTCAGTCAATCCCATTGCAGCACCACCTTCTGTAATGGTACTGTTATACCCGTAGTTGGGCGAATCGCGCAAGGACAAACCAGCAGAGAAGTTCAATTGAACTTTCAAAAACTCATTGATTCTAATGTCAAGGTTCGACCGTGCGTTTATCCGTTGATAACCTGCTTTTGGTCCTATTTTGAAATTGTCACCTTCACCGTTATAGCCAATATAAGCACTATACTGCATGGCATCTGTTCCTCCAGAGGTTGACACACTTGCTCGCGTAAAGCTCCGGCTATCGTTTATCAGAAGATCGCGATAATTAACACTCGGATGATTCATGTCGTAAGGATCGTTTTTTGCATAGGCTGTGATATCATCTGCACTATACAATCCGGTAGTGATACCGCTGTTCGTTTTTGCCAGGTTGTTCAATCGGGCATAA
>CAILKW010000357.1 GCA_903834845.1 uncultured Bacteroidia bacterium
ATCCTTGGCAACTCCTTGCTGGTCAAGGATCCCATTCAGGAGCTCTTGGCTTCTGTTGAAAATAAAGCTTATGATGATAACAATTCCCAAATGCATCTGGACTTCAATTTTTTTTAACATTTTTTAATAGACACCAATGAAGAATTTTTAAAAGACGCAATTATTGCTGACCAACGATGGGCACTTGAAGCCATTTATAAACCTCTGGACAGAAAAAGCACATTCTATGACGAACTCCGCAACGTCTTTAAAGGAATGGTGCGTGTAAAAGATCTTTTCAAAGCCTTTGGTGATGGATATGAAACAGAGCATAAGTGGCTGTTTCTTAACTTTATGCATAGTTGTAGTTTATGCTTTCCGCTTTATCAGAAAGATGCAGTAAAAACTGAAGATAGCTACTATATTTTCCCCGAATTTCTGGCCGAAAATGAAACACCTGCCGTAAAGAAGTTGTGGAAAGATGCCCGGGAAGTTAAGGTATTCACCTATCAGCCAGATTATCTCGATTATTACAAGATTCAAAAGTTTATTGTTGACCTGGGCAACAAGACCAAAGTAGAGAATATTTGGAAAAATGGTATTCTGGTAAAAACAGAGAAAGGGATATTCAGGGTGGAGGTTTCTGATAATAATACAAAGATCAAAATAAGCATCGAAAACTCGGTTGTTGATGATTACTTGTTGCCAATTATAAACATTTTCAAAGAAAGTGATTTCAATAATGAAAAGTCAAACTGGTTAACTGAAGATGGTAAAATTATTGATTTAAAGTCATTAGCATCAAGAGGTTTGAGAAAAGAATTTTTAAACGATAAATCTAACTCAGGGTTTCAACCCAGTTATACAGGTAAAGGAGATCAGGATTCAGAGTGTGTAGTGGATAAAAAAATTGATTTAAGACATGTTGATTCATCTAATCCGAAAATTTTGGTTATTTCGTATGCCTCTGAAAACCTAAAAGATCTGGAATCAATTGTTGAAAGCTTGTCGGAATATGAACTTAATAGAGCCATCAGGATAGATTATGACGACCGGGTAGTTGATGGAAGGGATTTGTGGGATGATAAAATAAAAGAAATATTCATGAATGCTGATGGCTATCTTATGTTGGTCAGTATGCCTTACCAAAATTTCAAGAAACATCCATACATTTGGGATAAAGAGATACCCATAATAGAAAGCAGAAATGCTGAAGAAAAGGTTTTTGCCTATTGCATATCAGTAGCTCCGGTAAAATACAATAACAGATTGGCAAAGTTTGCAGCATTTAAAGGAAATAAAGAGTGTTTGCCTGAAAGTGGTCATGAAAGGGACAAATTCCTGGTTGATTTTGCTGAAAAAGTAATTGAAAATAAATTCTTAGTTAAAAAATAAGATGGAAAAAGAGGTAATCCACAAGGAACTTGATCTGATTCAAGACGTTATCAAATGCATGGCTTCCAATTCGTTTGAGGTAAAGAAATGGCTGATTGGCATTCTTTCGGCCATCGTGGTTTTCAGTCGCGAAGAATTATTGGGTGGCAATATCCAACTAATTGGTTTACTGTTGGTTCCTGTTTTGTGCTTTTGGTATCTCGATGCATTTTTCCTGAGCACCGAAAAGCTTTACAGGGAAATGTATAAATGGGTTATTGAATACAGAAGTCAGACTGACAAGTATTTATATGATTTAAATACCATGTCGCGTGAGTTTCCTGCTGATAAGGTTGTGGATTTTATCATTCCAAAAAACAATGTCTGGCATGTCATGTTCTCAAAAACCCTTTTGCCTTTTTATTCAGTGCCGGTGGTTTTCATTGTTGCATACGCCGTTATGCAGTGTTTATCCAATTGTCCGGTAAGTTGTTGCTGGCATTGAAAAGTATGGGAAACCTTCCCAAGCCGTTTTCCCCAAAACGTTGCCCTTGGTTTAGAGTCTTCATCATATCCCAAGGCGTTGCCATTGGGTTAGGGTATATTAGGCTTTCAGCCTGTTGACCGTGCCACGATGTTGATCGTACTTCAATATGGGAAATGTACCTAAAGTTTGTAAACAGATCAACATAATGGATGCAGGTCATAATTCAAGCAGAATCCCCGCCTTGAAAAGGCAGCATATCCTAACCCAACGGCAACGCCTTGGGAAAGCCGGTCACTATGCAAGCAGAATCCCCGCCACGCAGTGGCAACATATCCTAACCCAACGGCAACGACTTGTGAAACCACGATGGAAAACGGATAGTTAATCAACAGTTTTGAAACACATTAAAAAAATTATTGAAAAACATATAGCGTTTAATGTTGCAGCAATTGAAAAATGTGTTACTTTTGCATCAACAGTACACACCACGCTACCCATCAGAACAGCGTCCCAGGGTGTGTCTTTTGCTTTTAATATATTGTGTAAAGAGAATATTAACCTCGTTAGATACTAATTTTGAGTATCTTACCGAGGTTTTTTTGTGAAATAAGATATGTTTAAAAAGGAAGCAACAACTATAAAAGAACAGGTAGAACGCCTTCAACAAAGAGGTTTGGAGATTTCTGCCGATGATCAAGCAGAACATCACCTAAAACATATTAGCTATTACAGGCTTGGAGAGTATTGGTATTCGATGCAATCTGACAAGATAGCCCATATTTTTAAGCCTAATAGCCGGTTTTCTGATGTTATTGCCTTGTATCGCTTTGATTTATACTACCCTTTCAGGGTGTCCACTTCGGGGGTTTCATCATATCCCAAGGCGTTGCCATTGGGCTAGAGTATATTAGACTTTCAGTCTGTTGACCGTGCCAAGATATTTGGACATGTACCTAAAGTTTGTAAACAGATCATCATAATGGATGCAGGTCATAATTCAAGCAGAATTCCCGCCACGCAGTGGCAACATATCCTAACCCAACGGCAACGCCTTGGGAAAACAAGTCACAATGCAAGCAGCATCCCCGCCACGCAGTGGCAGCATATCCTAACCCAACGGCAACGCCTTGGGAAACCGTGATGTATGTCATCTGAATCCCCGCCACGCAGTGGCAATATATCCTAACCCAACGGCAACGCCTTGGGAAACCGTGATGGGAAAACCACGATGGATGCCGGCAGAATCCCGGCCTTGAAAAGGCAACATATCCTAACCCAACGGCAACGACTTGTGAAAGCAACCTCCTCCCCGCCTGCAAAGTCAGCATATCCCAACCCACCAGCAACACCCCGGTAAAACAACATGCAAATAATGGGTAAACGTGATTAGCCGCTACATTATCATTATTTTGAACTAAATTTGCACCCTTAAAATTTGTTATGGGTTTAAAAGAAGAAATACTGCGCCGGAGAACATTTGGCATTGTCAGTCATCCCGATGCAGGGAAAACAACACTTACGGAGAAACTACTCCTTTTTGGCGGTGCCATTCATGTGGCAGGAGCCGTAAAAAGCAATAAAATAAAAAAAGGAGCCACCTCCGACTTTATGGAAATCGAGCGGCAGCGTGGTATTTCTGTGGCTACCTCCGTAATGGGTTTCGAATTCAATGGATATAAGGTAAATATCCTTGATACACCTGGCCATCAGGATTTTCAGGAGGATACTTTTCGCACCCTCACAGCTGTTGACAGTGTTATCATCGTTATTGATGCTGCCAAAGGTGTCGAACCTCAGACCGAAAAACTGATGAATGTTTGTCGTAGCCGCAAAACACCAGTAATAGTTTTTGTCAATAAAATGGATCGCCCTGCCGATGATACCTTTGATTTGCTTGATGATATCGAAAAACAGCTGTTAATAAAGGTGCGTCCTTTGAGCTGGCCTATTAACAGCGGACCAGAGTTTAAAGGAGTTTATAATATCTACGATCAAAACCTTAACCTTTTCGATCCAAGTATAACCGATATTCGAACCGGAATAAGTTTTACAGATATTAACAATCCCGAACTCGAAAATATTATTGGTAAAGATGCCGGAGTTTTGCGCGAAGAGCTCGAAATACTTAACGAAGTTTACCCCGAATTTAATATAGATCAATATCTTGCAGGCGATTTGGCTCCTGTGTTTTTTGGCAGTGCCCTGTACAACTTTGGAGTGAAGGAATTGCTCGATACCTTTGTGCGAATAGCCCCTTCGCCCCGAGCAAAAAAAGCCGAAGAGCGTTTGGTATTGTGTACCGAAGAAACCTTCACCGGATTTGTATTTAAAATTCACGCTAATATTGACCCGAATCACCGAAGCAGGATTGCTTTCGTGAAAATTTGTTCAGGCAAATTCGAGCGAAATAAAAACTATCGCCACATCCGTTTAGGAAAAGTTTTCAAATATTCGAGTCCAACCGCATTTATGGCCGACAAGAAAGAGGTCATTGACGAAGCCTTCCCCGGTGATATAATTGGTATTCCCGACACGGGTAACTTTGTAATCGGTGACACACTTACCGAGGGCGAGATACTGCATTACAAGGGTTTACCATCGTTTTCACCCGAAATTTTCCGTTATATCGAGAATAATGACCCAATGAAATCGAAGCAGTTGGCAAAAGGTGTTGATCAATTAATGGACGAAGGTGTTGCACAGTTGTTTATCAGTCAGTTAAACGGACGAAAAATCATAGGAACAGTGGGTGCGCTTCAATTTGAAGTTATTGAGTATCGCCTTGAACATGAGTATAATGCCCGATGTCGTTGGGAATCATTATCATTATACAAAGCTTGCTGGATTCAAAGCGAAGACAAGGCAACGCTTGAGGATTTTAAAAAACGCAAATACAATAAAATGTCGGTTGATAATCATGGCAGGGATGTATTTATGGCCGATTCATCGTTTATTCTTGATATGGCACA
>CAILKW010000358.1 GCA_903834845.1 uncultured Bacteroidia bacterium
ACACTACGTTGATTGAAAATGACATCAAGCATGGCATCGCCCATTTCGTAATTAAAATGACCATGATCTTGCCAGTACTTGACTTTGTTATTGACAATCCTTTCAGTAAGCATATCAGAAGTACCTTGAAAATCCCATAGCTCTATTAATGCATGATTTTGATTTATTTCATCGACTAGCATAGCGATGGCATATAATGACTGCCATCTTTGCACCGTTTCGCCGCAATTCATCAATAGCTCCATCCAAAGTGCATGATAAGGGTAAACCACAAGTTTTACATTGATTTTTCGACTAACGAGCAATTCTAAAATATTTCGCAAACCCGCTAGATTCTCGAAGTTATTTGGATATGTCCAAGCACTAGGAAATACATCAGTGATATTACTGCATGATTTGCTTGAGGAGAGCTTCAAATATCGGTCGAAATAAAATTTAAAAACCTGTTCAATCTGAGGACTGTTATTTCTATGATAAAAGAATAATCCGTCAACAGTATGAGTGGGTGGTTTATGCTGATGTCGTAGTGTATTAAACGAGCCGCGCAAGGCGTCAAAAGAAAGCAGTAATGTTTGAAGTTCGATCTTACCTAAACTATTATTTTGAACAATACAATCAATTATGGGCAGGGATCCCGGCGCAATGCCGATTATTACCGTTTTCAAATTTGTATTGTCCATAGCATAGAGAACGTGACAATAAACTTTGTCCCATTCCGATGCTGCCATGGCGAAATTATAACTGTGATACGATCCATTCTTGGTCAGGCTTGGATGCGACGGATTAAGCCCGATTTCAAAAAATGAATTACCAAAAATTAGTACTTCTGGATGCGACTGCTTTAATACAAAAGGTTTGATTTGTTTTTCGTAAGAATGAAATTCAGTTTTGGTTGAATTAAATCCAACAATTTGAGGGTCGCGATAATACCAAAACGGATCAACTACCCTATTGATTAATGCAATCAATGTAAGCAATAATAAAATCCAAAATAAGCATGTTTTACTATATGATTTGGAACTCATTAGTAGCTAAAATTGAAAATAAATAAATTCACTCATATCGGAAATACATAATATGGATATGACACCCATAATGATTGTAAGTGTAACCCAGATTTTATTCGGATGCCACAGCCATAACTGCGAGCCATCTTTATTCTTTTCACAAAAAAGGTCACTTGTGTTTGGGAGAAACATACAAATACAAAGCAATAGTGCAATTACCCATATCTCATTACTACCAGTAAATAAATTATCATTCAAAGCAGGCTTGATGCCATTCGACAACATCCAATGAACAATAAAATTACTCCCGGTGTCTTCGACCCATTTTAGTGGCAGCAAAGTCCCGTTCATTCCTAGCATACCCTTTATGACGATAATGGCGGCATCTGATGATGTCGATCTAAAGAATACCCAAGCAAAAACAATCGAAATAAAGGTAATAAAATGGCATATAAACTGATAAATTAAAGTTGTATCTGTCGAATGATACCCGAATTTCTTACGTATATTTTGCCAACCATGATTTAGAATTAAATAGACCCCATGAAGTCCACCCCAAATTAAAAATGTCCAGTTCGCTCCATGCCAGAGACCCCCCAATAACATAGTTGCCAACAAATTCATGTGCCGTCTAAATTTACCTCTTCGGTTACCGCCTAAAGGTAT
>CAILKW010000359.1 GCA_903834845.1 uncultured Bacteroidia bacterium
ATCCTTGGCAACTCCTTGCTGGTCAAGGATCCCATTCAGGAGCTCTTGGCTTCTGTTGAAAATAAAGCTTATGATGATAACAATTCCCAAATGCATCTGGACTTCAATTTTTTTTAACATTTTTTAATAGACACCAATGAACCATTATCTTTTTTTGGAACAGGCTTGGTGTTGCTCCAAAATGATTTCAAAGTTGCATAAGGTACTTTTTAATTGCCTTTGTCAAATCGGTTCCAAAGGCTCGTGCATTATCCTGAGTAATGGTTTGACCTTCGTTGTTGGAATAGGGAAATTCGATGGAGATCGGAAGTTTTACCCCTTCCAGTTGTGGCGGGCATTGCCGGTAAGTCGGCCGGGCATATTCTTCGAAGTGATGACCCGCACATTCCGGTTGGCATCAATGGCATAAGGTCCAATAAAAAGCTGGTTGCTCTCCTGGTGGATCATCCGGTTGGCAGGGGTCCCGCCGATACTCTCGGAACGAATCGCTTTCTGAAGTTCCGGAGTAATCTCGTACAACTTGTCGGACGAGCCAAACGGCAGATGAGGTCCGTAAGTGATCACCCACAGCCGTCCGGCCCAGGGAACAACTGCTCCGGTGCCACATTCCCCCTCATTGTTGTAATTGGCAAGATGCGGATAGATGCCGCTGAAAGATTTTGGGGCGGTAACATTCTGCGCGAAACTATTGCCTGCCAGGATAAGCAAGAAGTTCAGCAGAAGGCTAATGTTTAACTTCATAGTGTATATTTTTTGATACTGAAAATTAATATTTTAATCATTGATTGCAAATTCAAGGATAGAAACCGAATGTTTGGGTAAAACAATTTTAATTGAAGAACCCTTGAATTGCCTTTTCTCATCTTTGAAATAACCCAATTCATCCCTTTTTACATCAGTACTCGAAAAAAGATGGTGCACATATTCAGGTTTCACCTTCAAGGCTGACAAATCCACCGATATTTCCATATCGTTGGAGTAATTCCTGTTGATGGCATGAAAATAGAGTTTGTTTTTGCTGCGCGTGGCTAGCGCATCGATGAACGCCACTTTGGGAGCCGGCTTGATGCCGCTTAACTCAAATGGCTGGCTAAAATAGGTCAGGTTCTGAGTCTGCAGATCCAACAACTGATCGCCATGATACCGCGAATAGAACCCCAGCACTTTCCCGGTAGGAAAGAATCTGGCCTCATTGGTTAGTGTATCCACATGGATGGCAGTAATGTCCCATTTGTTACCAACCAGCATCGACTGATTGCCAATTTGAATGTATGCGGCATCACGCATCAAAGCATGGACAAATCCAGCCACACCGATTCCCTTGGCAAAGCGGGAGTTCAGACTGGCTTCCTCTAGCGCCTGGCCCTGCCACCAGCCATTCCAGTTCCACTCTGTGCAGGCAATGGGATATCCCGTTTGGCGTACGGCGGCATAGCTACCCTGCAAAGGATAGGCCGACAATCCGGTGGTGCTGTCCATAAAAGGCGTGCTTACCCAGGCGTTCCAGATTTCATTCTCCGTCATTTTATTGACCGGAAAGGTTTTCCCCTCCAGCTTTACCTGGCCGATCCCCCAAGGCAAATAAGAATGAAAAGCAATAAAGTTGATTTTGCTCCCCATCCGGTATTTGAGCTGTTCACATACTTCTTTGATCTCTCCGTCGGTGATGATCTGAATGGAGGGATCCACAGCTCGCATGGCATTGACAATAGCTTCCAGGCAGTTCATGTAGTGCGCAATGGCCTCGGCCCTGTTGTACCCTTTTGGCATCCTGTCGAAAAAGAGCCAGGGTTCGTTGCCTACTTCGAAATACTTTACGCCAAAAGGATTCTTTTGTCCGTTATTTTTTCGAACAGATACCCAGTCGGCAGCTCCCTCCGGTAGTGATTTATTGCGCTTTAAATTGCAATAAACCACCATTCCAGCAGCATTTTCGGTAGCTTCGGCGATCGTGATTTTTTTGAAGAAAGCATCCCCGATGTTGACCACCAGCAAGGGTTCTGACTTTAACTCCTTGCAAAGAAGAAGAAACTGATCGAGCCCAAGCCGGTTGTCTGATGCATAGTGCATGTCTCCCGAGAAATTCCGGTAGGCGGGTCTCTTTTCGTGGCGGTTGGGAACACGATCGATCAGGTTGTACCAGGGATAATAATCCACATCGGTACCACCGGGATAGCGCAACACCGGCAGGTTCATCTCTTTCAGGTATTGCATCACCTGAGGCAGTACCTTACCTGTTTTTTTGTCAATGGCAGCATCCCCGCCAATTTCGCCTTCCCAGCTGGGCTTTTCCATAAATTGCCCGAAAAGCTTGTCGTCAATGCCTGCAATAACTTTTGGGGAGATTTTATAGTTGGTCTGTGCAACGGTAAGGACGGAAAGGCAGAAAACAAGAAACAAAATTATTGTATAAAATCTGTTCATAATTACAATCAAATTAGCAGGATTATTGGACTCAAAATTTTTTAATTTCTCTTATGTAACATGTTCAATATTACACAGAGTCAAAGAGAAAATTCTAAACCTCTGTGTAACTCTGTGCTTCTCCTTCTTCCTCTGTGTTATATTGTTTTATCTCAAAAATTAAACCAATTGTCGTTAAATTTGACAATTCTCAATCCACAATCTCAATCGCACCTTCCGCAACTTTCCCCATTCCAAGCTCCAAACTACGTTGACCCGGCAGGGAACCCCCAACAAATACCTTCACTTTACCGGATTCCGGTTTGTCGTTGCCCTGTTCGTCCACGATGCTAAGCATGGCTGGCGTAAGGTTAAAAATCACCTTTTTGCTTTCTTCCGGTTTGAGGTGAATTCTTTGGAAACCCTTGAGCGAAAACAGAGGTGTAACGGCATTTCCCTTTTCTCTGGTGAGGTAGAGCTGAACCACCTCATCACCTTCCATTTTGCCTTCGTTCTTAACGGTGATTTCCGCCTGAACAGATTGGCTTTTGGTGGCTTTAACAGAAGAAAATTTCAAGTTCGAACAGCTAAATTTTGTGTAGGACAGTCCGTACCCGAACGGATAAAAAGGCTCCTGCTCCATGTAGCGGTAGGTGCGCCCCTTCATATCGTAATTGTCATAGGCCGGGAGCTGATCCAGCGATTTGGGAAAGGTGATGGGCAATCTTCCGGATGGGGAAACCTGCCCAAACAGAATATCCGCCACGGCATTGCCCCCCTCTTCTCCTGGATACCAGGCCCACAATACGGCATCGGCCAGCTCGCTGATCTCACTCATGTTGACCGGAGATCCTGCAGTTAGGACGACCACAATGGGTTTGGTGTTGTCTTTGCGTAGCTTCTTGAGGAACTCCACCTGGTTTTTGGGAAGATCGTAGTTGAGCCGGTCGCCAAAATCAGCCGAAGCGATCGACTCTCCCTCTTCGCCTTCCAGGTTACCCGACAATCCCATCACCACCACGATGGCATCTGCCTGTTTGGCATCGCCGGAGGTCCAGTCGATCGGGTTCACGTTCTCCCTGTCAGGCAAAAAGCCCTGCTTATACTGAAGCAGGCTGCCGGGAGCCAGGTGTCCGGCGATGCCCTCCTGGATGGTGACCATGTTTTGGTTCACACCATAATAGTTGCCCATCAGCGCATCCACGCTGGTGGCATTGGGTCCGGTGATAAAGAGGTAGCTGATGTCATTTTTCAAGGGAAGGACACCGTTGTTCTTCAGCATCACGATCGATTTTTGAGCGGCTTCAAGTGCGATCTTCCTGTTTTTGGCCGAGTTGATGACCTCCGGGGATATCGCGGCATAAGGATTTTTGCCTTCATCATCAAACATGCCCAGTTTAAAGCGGGTGCGGAGGAGGATGGCCAGCGAGGCATCGATCTCCTTTTCGGTGACCAGTCCCTGTTTGACCGCATCGATCAGGTAAGGAAAATATTCATCCCCGCAATTGAGGTTGACCCCCTTTTTAAGCGACAATGCAGCAGATTCGGCCGGTGTGGCAGTGTATTTGTGTCCTTTGTCAATATCGGCAATGGCCCAGCAATCAGAGACCACATGGCCTTTGAAACCCCAGTTGTTGCGCAGGATATCGACCAATAGCTCTTTGCTGCCGCAGCAGGGTTCGCTGTTGGTGCGGTTGTAAGCGCACATCACCGATTCGACGCCACCGTCAACCAGCGTTTTGAAAGCCGGCAGATAGGTTTCGTACAGATCTTTTTTGGAAACCACTGCATTGAATTCGTGGCGCAGGCGTTCAGGTCCGCTGTGCACGGCAAAATGTTTGGCGCAAGCGGCAACTTTCAGGTATTTCGGGTCGTTGCCCTGAAGACCTTTCACAAAATTGAGCCCCATTCGTCCCGTAAGGAAGGGATCTTCCCCGTAGGTCTCCTGGCCCCTGCCCCATCGCGGATCCCTGAAAATGTTTACGTTGGGTGTCCAGAAGGTGAGTCCGCCGTACCTGAACCGGTGGTCTTTTTTGATCGCCGCCTGGTAGATCGCCCTGGCCTCGTCCGACACAGCATCAGCGGTGCGAAAGGCCAGATCCTCATCAAAAGTCGCTGCCAAACCAATCGCCTGAGGAAAAACGGTTGCATTTCCAGATCGTGCCACACCGTGCAAGGCCTCACTCCACCAGTTGTAGGCGGGAAGATTGAGCCGGTCGATTGCCGGCGAATTGTGTGCCATTTGCTGCACTTTCTCCGTTAGGGTCATCTTTGAAATCAAGTCAGAAACCCGTTCGTCAAGTGACAATTTTGGATTGAGGTACTGCAGTTGTTCCTGTGAAAATACCGAACCGGGGAATTTGATTAAAAGTAACAATAGTAAAATTCTCTTCACGTTGAAAAAATTAAATATTAGCAATATACCACTGCCAAAGGAAGGATAAAGTCCACCATCCCAGTGTTAGTACAATCATCCATTTTAACAAACCTGGCCAGAAATGGAACCCAATAAAAGGTCCATTTAACCCTTCCATTGTATGAACAGTGATGTTTTTTAGATTCTCTATCGGCATGGGTTTCTCGAAATAACTCAGTCCGATTATCAGGAATATTGTTGAGAAAAAGGAGATTGATCCAAAATATGGGAAATTTAACTTTGTAAAATAGTGTAAGGCAAGTGCAATCACAAATCCTGTCAAGGAACTGATAATGGCAGCTTTATTGGTAGCCCGTTTTGAAAATATGCCAACTAAAAGCAGAGCCGCCAGAACGCCGGATATATCTCCGAGTACGATTTGTCCCACCTCAACAATTCGGCTATTATTGAACAATTGAGTGAGGCAACCCATGATAAGCAACAACAAAAATAATTGGATCAATCGGTTAACTCTGATTTCCTGTCTTTCATTTAAAGGGCGCTTGTCGAATAGCGGATAAATATCCTTAAGCAACAAGTTGCTTCCTGCTGAGATGTTACCTTCGAGAGCCATGATTAGAGAAGCAATTAGTGCAGCTATAACCAAACCTTTCAGTCCAACAGGAAAATAATTGGCATTTGTGATAAATGTAAGTAATGCATTTTCGGGTTTTACCTCCGGAGAGTTAGCAAATAAAATGGCGATGCAAACACCAATGATGTAACATACAAGGCAAAACAAAGCGTTCCAACCGCCAATAGCAATTAATGCTTTTTGTGAATGTCTGACATTTTTTGATGCCATCAAACGCTGAATCATTACAGCATTGCATGGCAACCAAAAAATCGAGAGCCACGGTGCCCATAAAAACACTGAAGGTAACGGAAACCACACATTATCGTAAAGATGCCAGCCGGCAGGAGGCATCAGGCTCGCCATGGGTGTGCCTGCTTTTGTTAAGAGCCTTGCATCGACCATACCTTCAATTCCTCCAACATGATATAGGCTGATAGCCGCAATAATAAAAAAAATAATCAGCAGAAAAACAGACTGGTAAGTATTAATAGAAAGAACAGTCTTTACCCCACCCTTAATGGCATAAAAGGCAATAAAAATAATGATGCCAAATGCGGTTATGTGCTGTGGCCAGCCATAAAATTTATTGAAAACAATCGAGCCAATGATGGTCATTACCGAAATATTAATCAGAATCAATATGATAAGCACTGACGAAAAAAGCAGTCGGATGGATTTGCTGAAACGTTTTTCAAAAAGTTCGGGAATAGATGATATTTTGGATCTCCAGTAAATTGGCAGGATAAACAAGGCAGCAAACGGAGCGGTAAACCAAAGGTTAACTGCGTTCCATTGTACGTTCATCCCCCAGATAAATCCCCAGCCTACAGCTGAAATAAAAGTACCGGCGTCAAATGAAACAGCAATTACATTGAGTGCAGCCCTCCACCAGTTTAGCTGGTGACCTCCGGTTATGATCTCATCGGCACTGACATTTTTATTGCGCCGGCTGACCAGCCATCCTGCAATAAGGATGACCACAAAATAGATTATAATAATTAATTTATCTGTGATTTCGTTCATGAGTTTCTGGTGCATTATCCCTATTCGTGCGTATATTTCTCAGCCATCCGGATGACATCTTTTACTTCCCGTTCTGAATCAAGGGTTGTATCAATTAGAACATATAATCCTTTTGAAGATAACTCCCTGATAATCGTTTCGGCTTCGGCAACTGTACTTACTCTTGCCAGTACTCCTTTCCCGTGTTGCTGGATTCTTTTCATTTCAGGAATGAATTGAACAGGTGAAGGCTGTCCATCCACATTTGTCCATTGTACCATACGTAGTTTTTCTACTGAACAAATCTGGTCAATAAATTTTGCCTGCTCTTGCCCATCAAGGTGATAAAGAGGGTATTGAATGATATCAGATTGGCTTACAAGTTCTGGTAGTGCAAATTCAGTATACATTTGTTCATCGATCATGACCGATATATCTACCTGCATTTGCGCATGCAATCCCGGAGCCCAGGTATCTAGCCAGCCAACGCAGCTACCTCCCTCATTGTTATTTCTTATGATATTATAGGTAGTATTTATCACTCTTTCCCAGGCCTTTTGGATTTTCTTCAATGCCAGATTCACTTCTGCAGGACAGAGTAAAAGGTCGACCAACAATAGTTCGCTTCTTCTCAAATGTGCCAGTGCATCAAGATTTCCGCAGTTATCCGGCATTGAAACAAAATAACGACCATTGCTCTGATTCACGTAATAATCAGCCATTTTATAGGTCATTTGCTCAATGAAACTATTCTTGTCTTCTTCAATGTTCAATCCCACATCTTCAGACAAAGGCTCAAACCAAATTGATTCATTGCGCAACAAATGATTCACTCCTTTGAAACTGGCAGCATGACTTCCGGGACCAAGGTTTAGCCAAATCATTGGAAAACTTTCACCTCCATAAAATGTATGCTCCATCTTGTGGAGTTCCTTTTTCAAAATATATTCTCCATCCAACCATTGTGAGGCAAACTCTTCTGGTTTTGCTTGTTCGGAATAAGAACTTCTGTTTCTCCAACCTTTCACACCAATACAGCATCTGTCAGTGATTTCATTTTCCCATAATGCCTCGAATCTCTTTTTGGATTGAAGCCAGTCCGATTTAAATTCCATATCTCAATTTATATGCAACTACAATTGAATCAAGTACTTTTTAATTGCCCTTGCCAAATCAATTCCAAAGGCTCTGGCATTTTCCTGGGTAATGGTTTGACCTTCGTTGTTGGAGTATGGAAATTCAATTGAGATAGGCAGTCTTACTCCTTCCAATCGTGCCGACCATTTGCTGAAGGAGAGTCCCGGAGTAGCTTTTTCGGCACTATTCCAGCTTTTACCATAGGGAAAATAGGATTTTCCAGATATTTTAAGCTCTCCATTGTTGGTACTTTTCAGGATGTTGCAAAAAAGCTGTTGTTGCAGTGCAATTTTTTCATCAGGCGATCCAACAACATAGATATTCTCATTATCCTCCCCTTTGATCCATGGGCAATGTAAATCAAGCGCAACAACCAGCTTATTTTCAGACCAGGCAGGAACCCAGTTTCGTAAGGCTGCCACCGTGGAATAAATACTGACTCCGCTATAGTCGCGGTTATGATCGTGCGGGATCCTTAATTTTCCCTGATCACCATTTTCAACACCATCTTTGTCCATAAATGGGATGAGACAAAACTCTACATTATTTTTTAACCACTCATCCTTCAATATTTCAGTAATGATCCCTTCCATCTCATAGTTGCCCATCATTTCGCAGGCATGATGCCGTGTAGCAATCAGTACTTTGTATTTTACTATCCCACTTTTTGATTTCAGAGTCAATCGTTCAACACTCCGACCTCCTTTTGTTGTGGCTAAAGTGTCAAGGGTAACAAATTCAGATTTCAGATAAGGTTCAATAAACTTTTGAAATTGGGTTTGCGTATAGGGCATCCCCATGCTAAAGCGCACTTCCTCATTCGTTTTAAATGTATAGGTAAATGTAGAATCCCACGAATGATCAGGATTTATCCAAGTCCAATGATTACCACGACCAGTGCTGATTGCGGGTCCTTTCGATGTAAGGCAATTGGGTTTGGTAAGTATAAAAGTCAGGGTTTTACCTTTTGCCTGATTCACCGCAAAACACCAGTAGAACCAATCACCATTCGTGTCACGTAAATCGGGTCGAACCCAAATCGTATCACCCTTGATTTTATCGACGAGCAGATTCCCTCCGGGAAAATCTGAATAGATATTCATTTGCTGACTCATGGAACTAATAGAGACCAGGCAAAACAGACAGATCAAAATAGATTTGGCCATATTCTTCATAATTCTCAGTTTCAAATTTATAGAAAAGGGGCAGAAACAACCACCCCTTTTGCTTTAAAATTCAATTATCCTAATAGCCCGGATTCTGGGTCAAACTAGAATTGGCATTGATCTCATTTTGCGGAATTGGCCACAAGTAATCACGATCCTTATTAAACTTGCGCACCTCTATGACACGGAAAATATCCTTGTATGCATCATAGTTTGGTACTTCTCCCGTAGCATCAAAGGCTGGCAATCCCTCGTATTTTCTTGTTTTTGCGTTCGGACGACCGTACAATGTCACATTCAAGGCTGTTTCTGCCAGTTTCCATCTCCTGATGTCAAAGATGCGCAGACCTTCCTGGGCCAGCTCAACATTCCTTTCACGACGGATTTGTGTTCTCATTGCTGCCTGATTTGGTGCCGTAACAGAAGTTACATTCGGCATTTTAACGGTTGTCCTGCTGCGAACCAGATTGATGGCATCATAGACTGACTGGTCAATTTGTCCCAGTTCAATTTTGGCCTCCGCATAGGTCAACAATACTTCTGCATAGCGCAGGAGAATGAGATTCATGGTACATAACCCGGAAGCAGGGAGATCCTTCTCATCAAAAAATTTTAGAAAGGTAAATCCGGAGAAGGAGGCAAATGCGCCGGTTGCATCTAAGTTGCCTCGAATTTCCCCTGTCTCTACATTTTTGGTCCTGATACTATCGGGATGAGATTGAAAAATCCAACCACCTGACAGATCTCCCGGACAAATAATTGTTTGATGCAAGCGTGGATCACGATTGATGTATGGCTTCTTCGGATCATAAATTGGTGATTCATTGATTGGTTTGCCATCAATACATTCGTAGCTGTCAACCAATTTCATGGTTGGAATAATGGTTGTATATCCCCCAAACATTCCCCTGTTCATTCTGGCAGTTAAGGTCCGGCAAATTCCATGCACACGGGTTCCGGTAGCGAAACCATAAGAAAACATAATTTCATTGGCTTTGTCTCCGGCATAGGTAAACAGTTCCCTGTAATTCGGGTGCAGTGTATATTGTTTCAGGTCTATTACTGCTTTTGCAGCCTCTGCCGAAATGCTATAGTCTCCATTGTAGAGGGCCGCACGTGCCTTGGTTGCCAAAGCTACTCCTTTGGCAGCGTGACCATTGTCTGCTGCTGTTAAAGGCAAATCTTTTGCTGCAGCATCCAATTCAGCGTAGATGAACTTATAAATATCGGCTTTTGGTGTTCTGGCCACCTTCATCTGATCAATTGGTAATGTCTTATCAACCAAAGGAATATCTCCAAATAATGGAACCAGCTGCAAATAACAATAGGCCCTTAAAAATCGGGCTTCCGCAGCGATTTGGTTATAAGTTGCAGGAGCTACTTTATCCTTTCCTTTAACCATTCCTTCCAACAAACGGGTGCAACGCCCGATACAGGTATAACTAGTTTTCCAAATATTAAAAAACTCACCGGTACTCGCTGATTGCAGCCCTGCCCCGGCTGCCGGGAAATCACCACCACCCCGATACCATGCGATATCAGTGGTACAATCCAGAAACCATTGATAAGGAATACCATCCCAGTCAAATTTTGATAGGCTGGTGTAACAGCCATTTAGCGCCATGACCATTTCATCCTGGTTGGAATAGAAAGTAGCTGACGATGGACTATCCAATGGGGCCAGATCCATAAACTTACTGCTGCAGCCTGATAGTATGATAAAACTAAGTATGATAAAATATTTTTTGATTTTCATGATAGGGTATATTTAGAATTTAACATCCAGACCAATCGATAAAATTTTTGCCTGAGGATAGAAAGTTGCCTCGGCACCAGCCGGAGCCTGCGGATCCCAGCCTTTCCAAAAATTATCAAACTGGAAGAAATTGTCTGCGGAAACGAAAACACGGGCCTGAGACAACTTAATCCTTTTTAACATACTGGAATTCAGAGAATAGCCAAATTGAACATTTGCCAATCTCAAATAGGCTGCACTTTTCATCCAATAGTCAGAAGGTTTCTGGTTGTTGGGGAAATTGGCAGTTAACCGGGGATAGGAAGCGCCTGTGTTCTGAGGGGTCCAGCGATCCAAAGCAAAAGTCTGCGCACTTCCTCCATTGTAAAAAGCCATGAGCGCATCTTTCATCATAAAGTTGTCGCGTTTTCCGACTCCCTGAACCAACAGACTGAGATCAAATCCTTTGCATTCCAATTGAATGGAAGAAGAATAGTTAAATCTTGGAATGGTATTTCCAATAATGGTGCGATCCTTCTCGTTGATTATCTTATCGTTGTTCAAGTCCTTGTACTTGATGTCACCTGGGGCAACCGTTCCAAACTGGGTGGCGTGGCTAGTAATCTCTTCCTGGGTTTGGAACAAACCTTCTGAAACATACCCGAACAATGAATTGATTGGTTCTCCAGTCTTTGTAATGGTTCTATCCTCCCAACTATAGAATGGTCCGCCATCATTTAAACTAACAACTTTATTTTTGACATCAGATAACATGAAGTTAACCGAATACTTTAAATCACCCGAATTTCCCTGGTAGCCAAGAGACAAATCCCATCCTTTGTTGTTTACTGCTCCGGCATTTTGCTCACTCGCATCTAAACCTGTCGTTGCAGGAATCGGCAATTTCAGCAAAATGTCATAGGTATCTTTGTTGTAATATTCAAAACTACCGGTTATCCTGTTACCAAGTAAACCAAAATTGAGACCTAAATTGGTAACTTTGGTTGTTTCCCATGAAATACCGGTGTTGGCATAAACCAATTGTGCAGCACCGTTTGCGGCAATATGGTTGTAAACGTTGTTTTGACCAAGGGCAATTGTTGAAAGATAGGGGTAGTTTCCAATATCCTGGTTACCCAAAACACCCCATGATCCAATCAGCTTTAAATTAGACAGCCATGAAAAGCTTTTCATAAAATTCTCTTCCGACACCCGCCATCCGGCAGAAAAGGATGGGAAAATACCCCAACGATTTTCACTATTGAACCTGGAGGAACCATCGTAACGAACATTTGCCTCCAATAGATATTTCCCTTTATAGCCGTAATTTACCCTGCCAAAATAGGATTGCAAAGCCCATTCATATCCTGATCCGTTGGCCAACTGGTTGCTTACTGAACCAGCGTTCAGCTCTGAATATTCAGGTAAAACAAAATTCTCCCTATAACCACTGAACCAGCTGTTTTTGAAAGTGATTCGTTCATATCCCATCATGGCAGCCAGAGAATGATTATCGAATGTCTTATCGTATGTCAAATAGGCTTTTGTATTCAAATTTGTATTTTGATTAGACTGCCTCTTTAACTTGGTTATATTAGGATAATAATAGGTCGATGTTTTATCAGCATTCTGAAGCGTTAACCTTTTTTGAAACAGTTTATCAGAACCGTAATAAAGTTGTGGAGAGAAGCCTAAATTCGCTTTCAATCCTTTGAATATCTCGTAGACAACCTTACCGTTAGCTGAAAAATCAGTTCCCTGGTATGTATTTTTACCGGCTAAGGTAGCCGTAGCTACCGGGTTAGTTCCGAGATTACCTTCTGCAAGCCTTGTCCCATTTTCATAATAATCAGCATATATAGAGGAAATTCGGTAGGTTTGATAAAACAAGTCATAAAAGCCCACACCTGGCTCAGAACGATCCGACATTGAAGCGTTGATATCCAAACTTATGCTAAGCTTTTTGGACGGGGTAATATCGGTATTGATGCGCAATCCGTAACGGTTAAATCCGGTATTGGGCATATTCCCTTTTTGATTAAGATAGTTAATGGAAGCAAGCAGACGAACTTTGTCTGTTCCACCTGTAGCCGTTACACCATAGGTTTGTTGCACCCCTGGCTCAGAAAAAACAGCGTTGACCCAATCTGTTTCCGGATATTGGTCAGAAGGATGTCCCGAAGAATATTTGCTTATGTAATCCTGTGTGTAGATTGGCGTCTTGCCTTCATTCAAAAAGGCTTCGTTTCTCATATTCAGATAATCCAGCCCCCCCACAAACTTTGGCATACGGGTAAGGCTTTGTACTCCCACATTTGCTCTTGCATTGAAACTCAATTTATTCAATCCAGCCCTTCGTGTGGTCACCAGAATAACCCCGTTTGCTGCACGCGATCCATAGATAGAAGCTGATGCGGCATCTTTGAGAACAGAAATATTCTCGATGTCATTGGAATTAATGCTATTGATATTGCCTTCAATCCCATCAATCAGTACCAATGGCGATGAATTTCCCAAAGTACCAATACCTCGGATATTAAAACTGGCTGTTGCTCCGGGATTTCCCCATTCCTGTGTTACGGTTAACCCTGGTGCCAAACCCTGAAATGCCTGTGAGGTCTGTGAAACAGTGCGTTTTGACAGCATTTCACCTTGAATGGTTGAAACAGAACCCGTTAGATTCACCTTCTTTTGGGTGCCATAACCTATAACAACAACTTCATCCACACCAACGGCCTCATCTTCAAATTTCACATTAATGGTTGTTTGATTCCCAACTTTAAACTCTTGCGTTTTCATTCCAATGAAGGAGAAGATTAATATGGCATTCTCAGGAATAGAGGTAATCGAATAATTACCACTAATATCGGAAATTACACCCGATGTAGTTCCCTTTATAACCACAGAAACCCCGGGAAGCGAACCTCCGGACGAGTCAGTAACTTTACCTGAAACAGATTTTTGCTGCTGGTTTGCCAACCCATAAATGCCTTCAAGGTTCGACAGGATAATCTGCCGGTTTACCACAGCGTACTTAATGTCGGTCCCTTCCAACAATTTGTCCAGAATCGTTTTAATCGTCTGGTTGGTTGCATCCAAGTTCACGATTCGATCAACATCAATCAAATCCTTGTTGTAAAGAAAAAAGAACTCCGACTCCTTTTCGATTGCCCTGAGAGCACTTTCAAGTTTCTCATTTTCAAGCTTTAATGATAACCGTGCTTGCTGTGCGTACGTTTCCACAGCCAGCGACTGCACCAAGCCAAGGAAAAAACAGAAAATTGTAAACCGTGCCATTCTAAACAGTTTTTTTAAGGCTAAACCCTCCAAAACAGAAAAGTTTTTTCGCCAACTTGTTTCTTGAAAAAATTCCATAATTTTGCCATTGTTAGAGTGAATAAAATTGTTAACATCTCGCTCTGCATTTGTACAGGAAAGTGCCGCAAACACTTTCCTGTTTTGCATTATCGTTTAAGCTTTATTATAACTTGTCGCTTTTTTAATACCCCTTTTGAGTCCTGATACCTGTTTTCTATTTTGTAGGTTATTGGTGTTGTCATAGCAATAAACCGCAAAACTTCTTCAACCGGCTCTTCCTGAAAAGTTGCTTTTAACCTGAAATTTTTAAGTTTTTCATCCTGAATAGAAACATCAACATTATACCATCGTTCAAGTTTTTTGGCAACTTGTGCAAGTGGTTCATTGTCAATTACAAGATAGCCATCCATCCATGCCGCATATATGTCGGGGTCAACAGCCTTTATCGTATGTAATCTCGTTTCGTGGTTATATGATATTTTTTCGCCGGGATTGATAACCCGACTGAATGTCGTTGCAGTACCATTTATTTCAACCCGCCCCTCTTTCAAAACCACCTCGGTAACAGCTTCGTTGGTATAGGCAGCTACATTAAACTGCGTTCCCAAAACTTTTATATCCATATCCCTTACACCAACGGTAAAATCGGATTGCTCCCTGTGACTCACATTGAAGAATGCTTCTCCGATAAGTTCAACTTTGCGGTGACGAGTAAATTCGGCAGGATATTTCAGTTTTGCTCCGCTGTTTAACCAACCCGAAGTGCTGTCGGGAAGAAAAAATTCAATCCTTGCTCCTTTAGGTACATTAATTTCGAGCCACGCTTGTGCCGTAGTCTGGGTGGGCTTGGAGAAAAAATACATCGAAGCTGAAATTGCGATCAACGGAACCAAAACAGCGGCCACTTGCCTGTAATAGTGCCATATATTCTTTTTCTTTTCGTCCCTTTTTTCCTGAAGCAAAATCTGATACTGTATTTTTTCAAAAATGGGATGAAGTGATTTTGTAGTTGGGCTGTCTCCGAATTCTTTCCATTGGTCAAATAATTGTCCCTCAACCGTCACGTCTTCCCTGACATTTGAAAACCAATGCTTTATCTTTAAATACTCGTTGTAAGAGTATTTCCCATTTGAAAAATCGAGCAGTGTTTTATAGTTGATCTTGTTATCCATTTGTTGTTTTCAAATCCTTTTAATCAAACATCTGCCATTATATCCCGAAACCATGGAAAACCCCAGTGAAAAATAAATCTTTTTTTCACAAACAGGAGAAAAAATAAATTTTGAGATTATGTACAAGGTTTTCTTTCGGAAGGAAACCAAAAATACTTGGTTCTAACGGACAAAAAGGTAAAAGAATATCAGGCCCTTAGTCTGAAGTTTCCCGAATTCGCTCTTTAAAAACCGCATACCTTCAGTAATATGGTATTCCACCGTTTTAGTGGTAATATTTAACTCCTCAGAAATCTCTTTTAAAGATTTTTCTTCAATTTTCTTTTTGATGAAAACTTCCATCCGCTTTTCAGGCATCTGTCTGATCAATTCCTCCAGCTTGTCGAGCATAAACTGATAATCGGAGCGGTCATCGAAATCAGGGTTAAGTCCAAATGTATCAAATAGAATATCGTGCTTTAGCTCGTTTCTCCTTGAAAGCTCATTGTAATACTTACGCACCGCGTTAAGAGTGATAGTAAAAAGGTACGATTGGAACGAGGTATCAGTTTTAATCTCCTTCCTGTTGTTCCAGATTTTAATAAATACTTCCTGTACAATGTCTTCGGCATCTACTTCCGACTTTAAGTAGCTCAAAGAGAACTGAAACAGTTGCTTGCTGTATCGTTCAAATATTTTTTCAAAAGCAACATGATCTCCTTTTTTAAAATCGCTCAATATTTTGGCTTCTATTGATATCATGTAATTTCAGGGCAAATGCTTATTCCTATTTTTTACGGTTCAAATCTACAATAATTATTTCCATGATATTCCAAATCATGTAAAAGGATTAAAAAACGCAATGGAATCATGCAATATTATTAATTCATAATTTCAGATATGGCCCTTTTTCATTCCATTTAACCTCAACATTAGAGAGATACCATGTTTTGCCATTATCGTTATTTCCCTGAAAAAAGAGGTAGGTCTTTCCATTTTCATCTTTAAACAGGTGCGGATGGCCAGATTCGCTATAATTCCATTCACCCGGATCGCCATTTGTCAGAAATGGTTTGTTTGAGAGTCGTTCCCATTTTACACCATCTGCACTTTTAGCTACACCAATCTGCTGCGGATTATTATTATACGCTCCACCATAAAACATATAAAGCAAATCACCCTTTTGAACCAATGCAGCAGCTTCGATACAAGCACCTTCCCAGGGAAATTCAGGCTTTAGTATAGGTGAATCAGTCAGTTGTGTCCATTGGTCGCGGTTAAAAGTAGTATTTGCCGGTGCAGAGGCGACACCCTGAATCTGAATTTTATACTCAAGATCACGTGTCGCAAAATAGAGCATATATTTATCTTTGAATTTGAAGATTTCAGCATCAATAGCACGTCCGCAATTCCAGTTTCCGGTTGGATGAAATATGGGATTAGTTGCATTTCGGGTAAAATGAATTCCATCTTTCGATTTGGCATGACAGATGGCATCATTTTTTCCATTGCCATAAGTCTGATAAAACAAATTAACCTGATTATCAATAACCATGGCGCATGGAGCTGCAAGGCCTTTCTTTTCGTATTCACCATCAGGAGTTACTTCGCCAATCTTTTTCCAGTTGTTAAGATCTTTGCTTTCTGCAATTCCAAGCCCCCACCCTTGTACCGGGTTCGACTTATCCTTGTAGGGCGGAATGGAATAATACATCAGGTAGTGCTCCCCAAATTTTATCACAAACGGATCTTTGGCAAACGGGACACCGATGCGCGAAGTGTCGCCAAACAACATTTTAGGATAAGCCGCTTTGTGCTTTTTTTGACCGTTAACCGAAATCACTGAGAGAGTTACAATAAGAACAAGTAGTAAGAATTTGTTTTTCATTTTGAGCATTTGATGTATTTTACTTTATATTTATGACTTATGATTTATCCTGAACTTCGGGCAAAAATAATTAAAGCTTCCTATTTTCAAGACTGCTTTTAATTTTTTATTTTCTCTTAGGATTAGTATTTCCTGTTGAGCCAGAAGCTGTACTTTTTGTGTAATTGCCGAACATTTTTCTAAAGCCAGATTAAATGTTATTCTAGGTTTTTAGGATGCAACATTAAAAAGTCTCAATACTTTGCCGTAAGGTTTGCGCAATGGCTGTTTCAATTCAATTGGTTGATTACGAAAAATTGTTGGCTGGGTTGTTTTTTTGTGGAGTTTGAAAGTAGAATTTTCGTGTTACCGAAAAAGCTCCTTACTTGCACTACCTCACCGGATTTCTCGGTAAATGTTCGGTTACAGAATAAAGCCCACAAAAAAAGCTATGAACGCTCAACAATATGTTATAAATATCTATTTTTAACTGTCAATCTATTAATTATCGGGCTCTGTTAATCATTGCAAAATAGGTATTGTAAATATAAATTCACTGCCCTTTCCGATTTCGCTTGTGACCCAAATCTTACCTTCATGTTTTTCGACAAATTCTTTGCAAAGAATTAAACCTAAACCAGTTCCTTGTTCACCTTGCGTCCCTAACCCGGATTTAGTTTCACCAATTTTAAATAGCGATTTCTTTATTTTTTCATCCATACCGATCCCGTTGTCCTTGATTGATAATTCAACAAGTCTATCTTTAATTTTGGCATCAATTATTATTTCTCCGTTTTCCTTTGTATATTTTATTGAATTAGTAATCAGATTTCTTATAATAGAATTTAGCATGCTTTTATCTGCAAGAATAATTATATCCTCGTAAATAGCATTTATTACGTTGATTTTCTTGCTATTTGCAGTTTCTGAAATTAATACAATAATTTCCTGAGCTAAAGATTTCAAATTACATTTTTCTTTCTTCATTTCAATTTTGCCAGATTGGGAACTAGCCCAGGTTAAAAGATTTTCTAAAAGGCGATAAGTATTTTTTGAGGTATTATAGATTATTTTGATTTGTTTTTCTCTTTTTTGATTATCATATTTTGAATGATTTATCAAAAGTAATTCAGAAAAACCTAAAATTGAATTAAAAGGGTTTTTTAAATCATGCGCTATAATGGAAAGCAGTTTGTCCTTGGCTGCATTAATATCGTGTAATTCAATATTTTGTAAAATAATAGTTTGTTTATGCAGAAAATCCGACCTATGAAGTTCTTCAATGTGGTACGAGGCAAACAAACCAAGTATATTGGCTGAAATAAAAAAGAAATTGTTGTTTAAAAAAATTAACATATTCTCGCTCTCTATTCCGCTGTTTGTGAGATGCTGAATAAATATAGCCACTATTTCATATCCAAGAGTAATAATTAGCCCGGATATCATGCTGTTCCAAAAACGTAAACGAATAAAAGTATAAATCCAAATCATCACTAAAATAAGTCCGGTATAGTAGTATTTGTAACCCAACTCATTTGGTTTTGAATAAGATATCATAGCAACAATACCTAATCCTACCACCGCGGAACTAACCACTAATAGTAACTGATTGTAACGTTTGAAAAAATTGCAAAAAGAGATAGAAATAATAAGGACTAAAACCGGAATAACAATTGCGAAGCGTATAAACCAAGCAATATTTTTTGTTTCAGGGACAATCCAAATATCAAGTACACCAAAAATACCATATAAGAAAATGCAAAGTAGGTACCCTATCCGTATTACCGGAAGTGACTTTTCAATATAGGATTCAAGAAACTTTTTTTCAATTTCCCGATCAAACTTAAAAGAAAAGGTCTGAAATATCTTTTTTATGCCAATGATAACATCCATTCAAACAATTTATTTGTATATGATTTTTTGGTTCAGTATATGCTAAATTAATTTAGCACATACCAAACCCTTTTTTCGTATTTATCAGCCAATTTTTTTGCCTGCAAAAGGCCCGGGCTTAAGTGAGTGTATTTCATCAATGTTTACCACAACTACGGCGCGAGGTTTAGGCAGTCCCATTTTTGCTGACATTGCAGCCGCTTGTTCAAATAGTTCACCATTTTCGTTCAATAAAGCAGTTCCAATAAAACGATACCCATCTAAGATATCCCTGTTTACAATAGCAATTGCAACTTTCGAGCCTCTTTTTACATTTGCATAAGTTGTTCCGCCTGTGCCTTCGGTAAAAATGAGAGAATCATCGGATAATACGCGAGTAGAACGTTTTGGGGCTACGTTAGGATTTCCGTCAGCATCTACAGTTCCAACAAAGCATTGCTGCGTTGCAATCATGTCTTTCATTTCTTGAGTCAGTGTCGCCATTTTTTCTAATTTAAAGATTTACAATTTATTACATCCATTACACTATAATAGTTTCGTTTTTTTTGTCAAATTATTTTATGTGTAAATCTATATATTATTTCCGTGACTTACAATTCTTGGCTCCAGTATCCATTTTATACCAAAAAGTTATGATTTTATTTACACCAACTTATTCCATTACACAATCTAAAGGTAAAAGTTAATAAAGGGCTGGGACTTATCTTGCTTCCATTCTTATTTCTTTCACCCACGTTTTTTTTGTTCACGATTCATTTTGCCCACGAATTTCACTAATTTCACTAATTTTTCGATTCGTGTAATCCGTGTAATTGATGGGTAGTATTCTTATTCACTAATTGTTGGCTCACGTTTTTTTTGGCCCACGAATTACACTAATTCTACTAATTTTTCGATTCGCGTAATCCGTGTAATTGGTGGGTAGTATTCTTATTCACTAATTGTTGGCCCACTAATTTCACTAATTCCACTAATTTTTCGATTCGTGTAATCCGTGTAATTGGTGGGTAGTATTCTTATTCACTAATTGTTGGCCCACGTTTTTTTGTCCACGAATTACACAAATTTTACTAATTTTTCGATTCGTGTAATTCGTGTAATTGGTGGGTAGTATTCTTACTCACTAATTGGTGGGTAGTTATTTTTACTCATGTTTTTTTTTGCCCACTAATTTCACTAATTTCACTAATTTTTCGATTCGTGTAATCCGTGTAATTGATGGGTAGTATTCTTATTCACTAATTGTTGGCTCACGTTTTTTTTGGCCC
>CAILKW010000360.1 GCA_903834845.1 uncultured Bacteroidia bacterium
CCATGCCACGCTATTGAGTTCTTTAGCTCCGACAAACTGTTTTCTGCATCAATCGTTACTCGACCAATTATCTGTGTTTGATGAACTGATTGCCCGGTTTCTGTATAACGAAAAGACAACCGATGCCGAAATGGAGCGGCTATTGAAGGGTAAATTGGTAGCTGAGGAGTTGCGTTCGAGATTATTTAGCGGCTGGGGTGACAGGCGTGTAGAAGCTGCCTGGAACGCACCTGACCACCGCGCATTAGCTATGATGGAAATGAACCTTTTCCGGTTCAGCGAATCGAAAGGTCGTGCTGAGGTATTGCTGTTAAACTGGTTACTGATTGATAAGGAGAAAAACCAGATCAGTACAGAGCATGATTTTATAGAAGCTGCAAAAAAGATAAACGCAGATTTCAATCAAACATACCTCTCAAAAGAATACAAATTTGCAGTTGCAACCGGTCAAAACACAGCACGTTATCTGGAATTCTTTGGCGAGAAAAAACTAATTAACCGATGGGAGTACCAGACCGATGGGATTACCAGACCGTTGGCGATAGCCATGTTCGCGATGAACATGACACATTAGATGGACGTATATTTTCGTTTGACGATGTGGCTGCCTGTAGTCTGTGGCCACCAAACAGATGGAACTGCCGATGCGAAGGTATTCAGTCGGTTGGCAACCCGGGTGATAAGATGATGAATGGCAAAGATGCTCTGCCGATAGCATTCCCACTACAAAGCAAATGGAGATGTTCGGTTTTAACCGCGCTGATGCAGGGGAGGTAGTTAGTGAAAATCAAATGTATCTGAGTACATTGAAGGATGCCAACGGTAAAGCAACGAAGAATAAAAATATTAACGACTACACTTTTGCCGACTATGGCCTAAAGAACTGGAAGGATTTACGCGACAAACTGAAGCCATTAAAATTGGATACCACTATTACACCCGACAATGTAAAGGAACTATTCAGGAACAATGCAGGCGAAGGCTTGATGGGCTACGAGGATTATCTGAAACGGAAGTTGATACTGAAGGATACAACTTTTACCGACCATATATCTGGGAAATATGTCAAGCCGACCGAAAACAGGCATCAGCTATTTGCGCATTTGAACGATGTATTGAACAATCCGGATAAGGTCTGGATGAATGAGTATAAAGAAGGAATCAATGCGCAATATCAATTCAGATATGTGAAATTTTTCAATAATAAAACTTTAGCTATTAATTGCAAGATCACTATTGATGGTTTAGAAATAAAGACCTGGCATGAAATGAAAACAGAAGAAATTAGAGTGGGATTATTAATTAAATAGAAACGCTTGAAAGTGCTATCCTCGAAGGTATAGTCTTTTGTGGCATGGTTGCTAACGCATTAACCTCCTCAATCATACTCTCAATCGTTTCTTAACACAAATCTACAACACATTTTAATAAAAACAATATGCGTAATATTTAATTTTTAGTTGTATGGCAAACGCTACATCGCGACTACAACTAATAAAAAAAACGCTTGAAAGTGGCGGACACATTATGTACGCGCTCGGCTCCACGGTTGCTGACGCATTAACCCAGATCCTCTATTCTCTCAAGCATTTTCATGCAAATGTACAACACATTCTTATAAAAACAATATGCGTAATTTTAATTTTTATTTGTATGGCAAACGCTACATCGCGACTACAACTTAAGACCATATACAAAGCAAAAGCGGCAGTAACCGAAGTTAATGCCGCTTTTGTGAGCCTCGGGAGAGCGTCCCATGACGGTGCAAATATACAACAATTATAAAAAAAACGTCAGGCGTGTAGGCGAAGTCCTGTAAAGGATATTGCTATCTCACAACGGTTGCTAACGCATTAACCATCACTAAAACCGCCCAACGTTTCAATACAAATATACAACACATTTTAATAAAAACAAAATGCGTAATTTTAATTTTTAATTGTATGGCAAACTGAAAAATTCAAATAAAAACCGGGGGCAACAAAACATAAGTTTCATTGCCCCCGGCCTTTGCGCCCGGCTACGCAGGCCCGGCTAATTTGGTTCGAAAACCAAACTGCTGCAAATATACAACAATTTTTATAAAAACAATATGCGTAATTTTTAATTCATAATTTTAATTAAATGGCAACATCGCGAATACAACTGATATTAGACATGAACAACCGAATGACATCCCGACTGAATGCTGCCCGTCAGCAGGTTGACCGTGCCACGGGTGGTATGCAGCGGCGTATGGATGCTTTCAGGGTAAGCAACATTGAGGCTTTCAACTCATTGCGCGACGAGATTCCGGGCGTGGGACGTGCCTTCGAACTGATTGGAAATCCTATTGTTACTGCGGGTGCGGGTATTGCTGCTCTTGGCTTTGGTATAATGAAAGCAACCGAGGAGGCAGCCCGATTTAGTGGTGGTTTCCGTCAGTTACAGATGCTCAACCTCGACAAATCGGTGCAAGATATGGGCAATCTGAAAGAAATGATTCGTGAACCGTCTTACGAAAAAGGGTTTGACCCGACAGAAACGATAAAAGCATACTTCGATGTGCAGTCGGTAACTGGTAAATATGGTGCCGAGGTTGACAATATTGTGGCTAAACAGGGTGAATTTGCGCGACTTATGCAGGCCGATTTCAAGAATTGGGTTGCAGGATCGGCTAAAGCAATGGCTAACTATGGTTTTGGGACTGAGAAATTGGATGCCTTTAATAAAGCTGCGTTCGCAACGGTGCAAACCGGTGTAACAATATTCGATGAACTTGCTCAGGTTCAGAGTGTATTCGCGGGTGCGGCTGCTGCATCGAAACAGTCGTTTGTAGCTGCAGATAAAGTGTTTTCGATCTTTACTGTAAAGGTAAAAGACGTGAATAAGGCAGCAACACCAATAGTCTAAATTTTGGGTGTAGTATTTGATTCACATTCCTACTATTCAATGTGTTTTAATAAAAAACTTAGGCCAACACCTACAGAATAAATCTGCAGAATAAAAATCGCATATAAAAAAACAATAGATTAGTCAGCAAACAAAAAAATAGGAATAAAATATTTCTATTTTTGCATCAAACAAAAAAATAAAGCGTTAGGCAAAATGAAAGTATTTAAATTTGGAGGAACTTCGGTAGGATCTGTTGAAAACATGAGAACAGTAATGAACCTTATTGCTGACGGGGAGCAAAAGCTGATTGTATTATCGGCCATGTCGGGTACTACAAATAGTTTAGTCGAAATTTCGGACTACCTCACAAAAAAGAACAAAGAATCCGCATTAGGAATTATTAGCTCGCTCGAAAAAAAATACTACAATGTCGTGTTCGATCTCTACACTACCAAAGAGATGAAAGAACAAGGTAAAAGAATACTTGAAGAGAGGTTTGAACTAATCCGCTCATATACATCGGGTGTATTTCCTGAAGAAGGAGGACGTGCATTACTCGCTCAGGGTGAGTTGATTTCAACCGCTCTTTTCACATTATTAATGCAGGAAACAGGGTATAACACCTTGCTACTCCCGGCACTCGACTTTATGAAAATTGATAGTGATAAAATGCCTGATAGTTATTTCATAAAACAAAAGTTGAACGATTTGATCAAAAGTCAACCAAGAGCAGATTATTACATTACACAAGGTTTTATTTGTCGTAATGATGTTGGCGAAATTGATAATCTGCAAAGGGGTGGGTCAGATTACACCGCAACATTAGTAGGTGCTGCAATCAAAAGCGAAGAGGTTCAGATTTGGACTGATATTGATGGATTTCACAATAACGACCCGCGTTATGTGGCAAATACAATGAAAGTTGACACGCTGTCGTTTAACGAAGCCTCAGAGCTTGCATATTTTGGAGCAAAAATCCTTCATCCGCAAACCGTGTTACCTGCAATGATGAACGATATTCCTGTAAGGTTAAAAAACACCATGAATCCGCCTGATCCGGGAACTCTGATCACATCCGAAAGTAAAACAACAGGAATTAAAGCAGTTGCTGCCAAAGATGGAATTACTGCAATAAAAATAAGGTCAGGCAGGATGCTAAATGCTTATGGTTTTATCAAGAATATTTTCGAGATTTTTGAATTCTTCAAAACATCAATTGATATGATAACAACCTCGGAAGTTGCTGTTTCGTTAACAATTGACGATCCCAAATATCTCAATGAAATTATTGCTGAACTCAAAGAATACGGTCAGGTTGAGATAGATAGAAATCAGACAATAGTCTGCATAGTAGGAAATATGATTGCAGAGGAGAAAGGATTTGCGGCAAAAGTTTTTACAGCTCTCGAAGATATCCCGATCCGAATGATCTCTTATGGAGGCAGCTGTAATAATATTTCGGTTCTGGTAAATACCAACGACAAAAAAGCAACACTTCAGGCATTAAGCAATAAATTGTTAAACACGTAAAAATCAAATGTTGGATGACAGTGGGTTGTTGTCAGTGGTTGGTTGTCGGTTGATGGTTGTTGTCGGTTGTTTGTTGTGGGTTTGTTATAATTATTAAAACTCAATCTCCTTAAGGGTATTCAGTACAATAGCTCCGGAACTTTCAAGCCTTTCTTTCGATTGGTGCCCATTTGCGACAAGTACACAACTGCAGCCTATGGCTTGTGCCACTTCATAGTCGTGTATTGTGTCGCCTATCAAGAGGGTACGTTGAGGATTTAATCCTTTTGTACTGATCAGCGACTTGCCATTTTCAACCTTTGATATAGCATAATAGTTATTTAATCCGAATAAATCCTCGAAAAAATGGAGTATTGAATTGTCGAGAACAGTCTTTTCAAGCTGTTGTTGCTCCATTGCAGAAAGGATAAACTGCCGATAACCGATGCTGTGCAACCTGCTTAAAAGGGGGATAACGTCATTATGCAGACCACATGATTCAACGGTCTTATTGTAGATTGTAATAAACTGGATTGCAGGTATTTCAAAAGGCTCGTTTTTTAGATCAAACCCGATACGCTCATAGTAGTCTCGTACCGGAAAGGTAAATACATCACGATACCGCTCAAGGGTTAGTGGTATCAAATTTCTGTCGTTCAGTAGTTTATTTATCGCTTCAATAACTACATCTACATCATTCAACAGGGTGCCATTCCAGTCCCAGATTATGGACTCAAATTTCACTCCTGACACTTCTGACAACAGTTTTCGTAACTATAAACAGGAGTCGCATACATTTTAAGCCAAAGCTGCATGGCATCTTCTCGGTCTTCGTTTACGAGTTTAAGCCTTTGGTGGGTAAGCTCAATAAACGACCTTTGTTCCTCAATAGTATAATGATCGATATACTTATTACAATTGTAATACAAATCGTAACCGATATAATTATTGGGGAAAAGCTTATAGTTGTTATAAATATGATAATCAATATATTCAGCAAGACGTTTCAAACGATCATTTATATTACCTTCTTTTGAAAGATTTTTAAGTGCATTACGACTGATAGGTGCACCAAATTGAATCTGAATCCTTCCTTTCTGGTTTTTTAAACCACTTGCCATGCTAAGTAAATCGTCCTTCTCTGTTTTCTGAAAACCGGGATCAGACTGACGTTTGAGTAATTCGGCCACTTTTTCGTTACCGCATGGTTCAATCTCATACGAAATAGCCATCGGTACGATATTTAATTCCTGAAAACCCCGAACAAATTTTCGGGTGTTTGCCATATTGAGCATTTTAAGAACAGCAGGAGATGTCAGGTCTAAACCATCTTTTGAACGCCCTTCACGCTGAGCAATCCATATTGAATTTCCATTATTTGTGACGGTATGCCTGATGTAAGAGGAAAGTAAGTGCGAAGATTTGAGCATTTGCCTTACAGGAATATTCCTCTTTACAATAAATGAACGGTTTACTCTTGACAAATCTTCAATCCATTGATATACAAGTAAGTTACTTCCCATCGCTATCTCTGTAGAGTTGTAACCGTATTTATACATTTCTTCATTGAGTAAGGCAGAATCAAGAACAATATCACGATGATTTGAAATAAACAAATAACTTCTATCCTTTTCCAAATGCTCAAGACCGGCAATTGTTATTCCCTTCGTACTTGTATTTATGATATTTTCAAGAAACGGAATCATAAAGGCCCTTTGAAATGCCTCAACATTTTGGATTTGCAGCATGGTATCTCTAATAACCTGAATCTTAGCATCATCGGCAAAAACATTCTTTAGTACTCTGGCAAAAACCGGATCAACTAATAACTTGTTCATAATCTCCGGTACTTCCTCATCATTGTAAGGCCTTATCTCATCGAACTCATTCGACTCCAACATATTTTTGTAGTATTAAACGTCTTTACTTGTCAAAAACAAATGTACAAAAATAGCAGTTCTGATGAATATCTTTTACAAAAATGTGCGATTTTGCAAAATATTTAACTATCTATCTGATATTTAATGATAAATAATATTGACTATATTGCAAAAACAAATCCTTAAATACAAAAACCTGCTTTCCCGTTTCGTTTTATTGTTGATAAAACATCATTAAAGACCTATATATTCATAATGCAGCAAATTATTTCCCTGCTTACCACAAGAAGAATTCAAGTAAAGAATTGCTTCACCAGTTCGAATTAAAATTGGAAAAAACTATGTTCTTATCGTAAAAGCAGTAACAAATTTAACAGAAGTAAACTATTTTGCATTTTCCCTAAACAGACAGTAATGCAATCTCACAAAATAAAAAAAACCTTGTTACCGAATTTGAATTCGACGAATTTCAATATACTATACAGTTATTTAATAAGACCAACAGCAATATTTGGTTAAAGTAATTGCCATTTCAAAACAAATTATCAGTAAAGTAAGAATTCCATGTTGTATAACATGTAATACTTTGTTGCTTTTGTTGGAAAAAACAATTATATTTGTCCTACAATTAGTATTAATAGTATTTTACTACAAATATTGAGATATGGACTTTAAAATGGATTACCGATCAAATACTTTGGTGGACAAAGTTGAAATGTCGCTTCTTGAGTATATAAAGGCGAATATGCTTGTTCCCGGAGACACTTTGCCAAATGAATTGATGCTTTCGTCTGAATTGGGTATCAGCCGAAATATTTTGCGTGAAGCATTAAGCCGTTTAAAAATGCTTGGAATTATACAATCACGCGCCAAAAGAGGAATTGTCATTCAGGAACCATCTCTTATTTCAGCCTTTGAGAAAGTAATTTACCCATATCTTTTTAGTGAAAATACTATCGTGGAAATGATGGGAATGAGGATTATTTTAGAGATAGGAATTACCGACTTTTTATTTAAAAACTTAGATAATAACAAATTAGAAGAACTGGAAAAAATTGTTGTGTCGCAAAAGGACACCAAATACCAATTAACTGTTGAACAGGAAACAGAATTCCACAGGAAAATATATGAAATAACCGGGAACAACTTTGTTTTACAGTTCCAAAAAATCATTCATCCGGTCTTTGAGTTTGCTGTAAGAAATTACGAAAGCTATTTTGCCCCGATTAACAGCCGTTTGGTTAGTGAAGGGAAAATTGTTACCCATCAGGATTTGTTTGATTTTATCAAAGCCAGAGATATAGAGGGTTATCGAAACGCTATCAAACGCCACTTGCAACCATATTCAGAATTTATGTACCGTAAAGACTTATGAGCATGAAGTTATTCTTTTTAATATTCACTGCAGCAGTTTTGAACATCACCTGTTCGAATAATACCAATTCAGGTAACCCCAATCCGATCTTCACTGCAAGTAAGATTGGAGAGTTACCATCCTCTGTTTTGAAGGAAAAAAACAAAGGAGTAGCCGGTGCATTCTCAGGAATTGTCCATAAAAAACTGATTGTTGGAGGCGGATGCTATTTCCCGGATAAAATGCCATGGGAGGGAGGTACAAAAATATTTGAGGATAAAACTTATGCCTTTGAAATAGGCGAAGATGCACTTCAGCCAATCCCAATTGCTTTCAGACTACCAGAACAAGTAGCTTATGGCTCATCAATAACTTTACCTGAAGGCATATTGTGTATTGGTGGGAATGGCCTGGATAAATGCACATCAAAGGTATTTCTAATAAAGTGGGATAAAAAATCCGCTGACCTGGTCAAGGAGGATTACCCCGATTTACCAGTTCCCCTAAGCTTTACAACTGCCACTTTATTGGACCGTTTTGTCTATGTTATTGGAGGTTCTGTATCACCTGATGGTAAGGAATCCAATAACTATTTTTACAGACTTGATTTGTCAAAAATCAATACCCAGACTTTCAAATGGGAAAAACTACTACCCTATCCTGGTATCCCACGTATATTAAGTGTTGGGGTGGTGCAATCGAATGGCATTCGAAAATGTCTCTACCTATTCAGTGGCAGGAATGTGACCAATCCTGAAAGGCCGATAGTGTTGAACGATGGATTGATGTATGATCCGGTGCTCAAAAAATGGTATCCAGTTGAAACAAATTCAAAGGAAGGATTTCCGGTTATGGCGGGTTCAGCTTTCGCTTACGATTCCGATAACATTGTTTTTATTGGAGGGGCACCCGACTCTACTTATTTAAAAGCACAACATCTTGCCATGGACTTGGCTAAAGCAGCCACTGGTTCAAATGCGGATCAGATAAAATCTGAACTTATCAGGTTTAATAACAGTCATAATGGTTTCTCACCTCAGATACGCATTTTCAATACAGTAAAAAAGAGCATATCTTCAGGAGGTCGTTTTGACGGATTTTGTCCAGTCACTACCTGTGCAATACCTTTCGGGAATGGGGCAATTGTAGCTTGCGGCGAAATAAAACCCGGAGTACGAACGCCTGATATATTTAAGATTTCGAAAAAATAAATAATACACAAATTCAATCATTAAACAGATCAAAATGCAAAAGTTAACAGGATTAATAGCAGCACCCTTTACGCCGATGGATAACAAAGGAGTGTTAAATCTGGGAATTGTTAAAGAATATTCGGATAAACTAAAGAAGGATGGCGTTAGTGGTGCCTTTGTATGCGGGACAACCGGCGAAGGGATGTTGATGACTTCCGGGGAACGGATTGCCGTCGCGGAGAAATGGATTGAACATCAGACTGACAGTTTTAAGGTAATAGTCCATGTTGGTACAACCTCTGCCAAACAATCGCATGGCCTGGCTGTACATGCCCAAAAAGCAGGAGCTTATGCAATTGGATGTATGGGTCCTATGTTTTTAAAACCTTCAAGAGTTGAAGATTTGGTTGCTTTTTGCTCAGAGGTGGCAGCCGGTGCCTCTGATTTGCCATTTTACTATTACCACATTCCATCTGTATCAAATGTCTGCTTATCAATGCCGGAATTTCTGAATAAAGCACAAACCGTAATCCCCAATCTTGCCGGAATAAAGTTCACTCATAGAAATATGATGGAGATGTTCCAATGCCTGAAAGCAGACGATGGGAAATGGGACATCCTGCATGGCTTTGATGAAGAGCTTTTATGCGGACTAAGCCTCGGTGCAAAAGGTGCAGTCGGAAGTACGTTCAATTACCTGGCCCCCCTGTACCTGAAATTGATGAAAGCTTTTCAGGAAGGCAATATTGAAGAAGCACGCTTTTATCAGTACAAATCGGTAAGGTTTATTGAAATTCTGATACGTTACGGTGGTGGAGTTATCGGTGGTAAACCAATCATGAAATTTTTCGGATTGGACTGCGGTCCGTTGAGATCTCCTGCTCAAAATTACACACCAGCCGAGCTAACAAAATACAGAAAGGAGCTGGAAGAAATTGAGTTTTTCAAAGAGTATGAAAAATTGTCACCGGGATCCGGGGATATGATAATCTAATAACTAGTGAAAAAGGGTGGAAAACTTCCACTTTTCCACCCTCAATATAAAAAGCAAGTTTAGTATTTACCAAACATTTTACAAAGATGATGAAAAAGTTTTATTTCAGTGCCCTCCGTTTACAAATAGGGCTGTGGTTTCTGGTTCTATTTCTGGTCTTTTGTCTGGCTGGACAATTAAAGGCACAGGAAAATAGCGTGACAGTAAGTGGTCAGGTAAGTGACCAGCAAGGGAATAAATTGCCCGGAGTTACAGTGGTTGAAGAGGGAACCACTAATGGAACAATCACAAACAATGAAGGGATTTATTCCCTCAAAGTTTCTAAGAAAGCCACTCTGATTTTCTCTTTTGTTGGAATGGAAAGACAGAAAATTCCAATCAGCCAACGTACGAAAATCAATATTGTGCTAAACGATGAGACTATCGGATTGGAGGAGGTAGTGGCTATAGGATACAGTAGCCAATCAACGAAAAAAGTGACCAGTGCCATTTCAAAGGTTGGACAGGATGAGTTGAAAAACATGCCTTCTTCAAATCCTGTTCAGGCGTTACAAGGCAAAATGGCGGGGGTCTCAATACCAGTTTTGACAGGACAACCTGGTGCAGGGGCAAACATTGTCATTCGCGGTGGTACGACTTTAAGACCTTATGGAACGGCTCAGGGAGGATCTGATATAACAAACCGTGATTCAAGTGATCCATTGGTAATTGTTGACGGTATTTTTAGAGGACTAAATGACATCAACCCTGATGACATTGAATCAATTCAGGTAATGAAGGATGCGGCCTCAACAGCTATATATGGAGCCCGTGGTTCAAATGGTGTAATCGTAATTAAAACAAAAACAGGAGCAGGAGCGGGAAAGGCAAGTTTTACCTTCCGCTATCAGCATGGTATTGAAACGCAGGCCCGTGATTATAATTATATGAGTGCAAGGGAGTATTTGACACTTGCCCGTTCTACTATGATGCGCGGAATTGACAATTACAATGTCAATAGCTACCTTTATACTACCGGTAATTCTGCAACTGTGCCAACATTCACAACAAAAGGTTCTTATGGCATTTTCAAATTTACACCGGCGTATCTTGATAACCTCGTTTCAATTGAGGGTCAACCTTATGTTGATAAACTTATTGCACAGGGGTACGAAACGATTGACGATCCTGCCTCTCCCGGAAAAACGATAATCTTTAAAGACAGTCATTATCAGGATGTTGTTTGGAACACAGCACAAACCAACAATTATAATTTTGGTGCAAACGGTAGCAACGACGTTGCCAACTACAATGTTTCTTTGGGTTATGTTGATCAGGGAGGGATATTTCTCGGAACAGGTTACAAACGTTTCAGTGCGCTGGCCAATTCAGGATATAAATTAAATGATAAGGTCACACTAAATTTGAATGTGTCGTATTTATGGAACAATAACAAATACAGTGATAACATTGAAAGGGATCTCGTAAGGGGCGTAAGGGTTCCACCTCTGAACAGACTTTACAACGATGACGGAACTCCGAACATCAACGAGGGAAATAATCCAAGAAACAGGCTTCATCAATTATATTATCAGGACGACAATGTAAATACAGCGCAGCTTGTCCTTAGATTATCAGCTGATTATGCCATAATTCCCAAATTGCATTACCGGCCATCTGTATCTGTAAATACAAACAATTACAGCCGACTGTATTTTGAAAAATTCTATGCACAACAGACAAATCCACGTGACAAACAGAGCCGGATAGATCAAACAACCCAGATAATGACCGACCATATTTTTCAGTTTAACCAGACCTTTGGTTCTAATCACAACGTAATGGCTCTTGTCGGTTTTAACTATACACGGAACAGATTCTTTCAGGTAATAGCCACATCACAAAGATCGGCCACTGATTATATATCTACTATTACCGGTGACCCTGCTTCAACCATCATCAATGGAGTTGTTTCTCCTAACTTTGGTGCATCATCTTCATTTTCTGAAAGTAAGAGTGCCAGTTTCTTCGGACAGGCAAGCTATGATTATGCCAATAAGTACCTCTTTGCTGCATCACTGCGCAGAGACGGATTTTCCAATTTTGCCCCTGAAAACCGCTACGCTACCTTCCCCTCGCTCTCTGCAGGCTGGAATGTCAACAATGAAAAATTCTGGAAGCTGAAATTCATGAATCAATTGAAATTGAGAACCAGTTGGGGAGAAACCGGGTTATCGAATCTATCGATCAACGACACTTATGGCGTTTATGGTGCAAGCCTTTACGGAACTAATTCCGGTCTTACACGGAGCAATATCCCAAATCCAAATCTACTTTGGGAGTCAACTGAGGCTTTTGATGCAGGTATAGATATGGGATTTTTTAATAGCAGGCTTAATCTGACAGTGGATCTTTACAATAAACTGACAAAAAACAGGTTAGCTGATCTTCCATTGCCCGCAGAGACAGG
>CAILKW010000361.1 GCA_903834845.1 uncultured Bacteroidia bacterium
AAAAAAACATAATATTACACTAATAAACTGATCAAATTACCATGAAATCAATGAATAATTATCGGTTCAATAAAAGGGTTCTAAATTTCTCCCATCCTGCATTTAAAGCCTCGTCGATTCTGCTCATCATTACGGTATTCTTAATTCTCTATTTGACAAGTTGCCGGAAAGATGTTTTTGTGATCACAGATACATTGGACAAATTGAACTGGTCGGACAGGAATTACCAGGTTCTGAATCAATTAATAAACGACTACGGAAAAGGAGGGAAGTACTTTACAGAAAACGAAACTCCATACACTGTTCTGGATTGGGACCAGACCTGCGCCCATTTCGATGTCGAAGAGGCAATTATGCGCCATCAGTTGTTCAATCTCCGTTATAAAATGACCAAGGAATCGTTCAGCGGGTTGCTCAAAGACAACATCAACGGTACGACACAATTATCTGCTGATTTCCGGAATGTGTCACTGGCAGACCTTAACCAGGATCTGATCAGCGATTATAACTTCCTGTATGATAATTATTCCGGACTTAAAGGCACCAAAACATTGGAAGAGATTAAAACAACACCTCAATACACCGACTTTATTGCGAAAATTCCTTTTTTGTATGATGGTTACTGTGCAACAGCTGGGATTGGAGCCGATTATGGATATCTCTGGATTCTCTATTTGTTTGAAGGACTAACGATAGAGGAAGTCAGAACACTGGCAAAGGAATCCATTTCGCGTGAACTAGCCAATCAATTAAGCAAACAAACGATTGTATCACCTGCAGGATTGCAGACAAAGGCGGGTATAGTTAGCTATTCGTATAAGACAGGGTTACGCATTTTCCCTGAGATGCAAAACCTGATCGCTACATTCAAAAGTCGCGGAATAGAGACATTTATAGTCTCAGCAAGCTATAAGCCAGTTGTAGAAATATTTGCAGGGATCGGTAGTTATGGCTATAATGTGCCTCCCGAAAATGTTATTGCCATGGAGCTTGCCACTGCTAATGATGGGAAAATCATGGCTGCTTATAAAACAGGGTGGGTCAAAACAGTCAGACAGGGGAAAGTTGATGCGATAAACCTTATGATCAAGGTTCGTCTTAACAGGAAACAAGACCCAATCTTCTCAGCTTGCGACAGTGATGGGGACTATGAAATGTCATCTGCTTTTACCGGAATGAAACTGACCCTGATCTGGAACAGGGTGAAAGGCGGCGATATCGGAAAACTTTGTCAACAGGCTGTGAATGAAATGAATGTCTCTACTCCAAGGTATATTCTGCAGGGTAGAAATGAAAATACAGGCATAGCAATACCTTCTTCAGAGTCAATCCTTTTTGGAATGTCTGAACCTCAATTACTTTATAAATAACTTTACAAATAGTTCTTTCTGAAAAATTTCATTTTCCCTCTATGATCAGCAACCACCCTTTTTTGCTTTTTACCGGTATAAGTTCATTCACCTCAAAAGTTTTGGCTTCCTGAAAATCTTTAATCTCAGGTGCTGCTATTACTACATTTTCAGGATTCAGACCCAAAGTTTTCCAGTCGAAGGTGAGCCTAACATCCTGGTCTTTCTCCCCAAAATTGCCAATTGAAATAAGCGTTTGCTTAGTTTTAAAATATACTGTTGCCTTTACATTCGGAGAATCGGTTTTTACAGGACATGCCTTATCCCAATATCCAATCATCCTGGCATCGGTAATCCCGAATGTCTTCCATAATTTCCAGACCGGTCGTGGCGAAAATTCCCCGTATGAATCCCTTGCAGTCTCACCGTAAACCATACCAAGATAACGGTTACCGCCCCCCTGAAGCATCTCCGCCATTTGTCCGAAAGGAATTCCCGAAGCAGTAACAAACCATTCATCAGGGGTCATTTTGTTGTACTGGAAACTTTCCCCAAACCACAAACGGTCAACATAAGGAAAGAACCCGGTATATTGATTGGCAGGCCCTTTGGAATATCCGGTATTGGAATGAAGATCAATCAAAGAACCGGGTCTGTATTGTTCCATGATCCTGCGCATCCGCTTCATGACCGGCCGGTCAAAAGAGACATCGTCCATATAGATCCCGTCAATTTTGTAATTCTCAAACATCCAGCGCAATCCTTCAAGATAGTAATTTATCCAGCGGGACGAGCCAACCAATACAAGGGCAGCATCCGAATTCTGATCGGGAAGTTCGGTGTACCAAGCCGGTTTGTAGTTGTCTATCAGATGCTCACATTCCCATGGAAGGCCATACCCTACTCCCGGTTCAAAAATTTGGTTTTTCAGGCTATGTAAGGCATAAACTTCGGGACAATGGGTCGTCAATTCCCGGATAGTGTAGTAAAGTTTTACCTTTCGATTTGCATTGTGCTGTTCTTCAATGTGTTTAATAAGTGAATCCCTAACAATGAACGGATAATTAATAAACGGATTAAGCAATTGTGCATGATGGATGTTCTCAATATTGGCACCACCATCTTCGGCAGCTTTAGAAAAACCTTTCGGGTCTGAATGGTAATATCGTTCCGAGAAATGCTTCGCAGGATTTATTGGGCGGACGGGTGTTATCAACAATTGAAATCCATAACTTATGGGCTCTTTTGTCAGTTTTAGAGTACCAGTTGAGGCTACCAAAACTGTTTGTTGACCTTTGCTCCCTGCTTCTGTTATCTTTCCTTTTCCATCATTTGCCCAATTTTTTGGTGGCCCGGGTTTATAATCCGCAATCAATGGCCCGTGATAAACATCCCCGATAAACTCAACATGTAAGCCCGATAGGTCACCTCCTATCCAATAACTGTCGTAAGACCCTTTCCAATCCCACGAATGGTTTTCAGGACGCAATCCTCCACCAAAGCCTGTTCCCATAAAGTATTCCGATGATTCGGGGGAATAAATGGCATTTAAACGGACATCAATAATACTCATATCTTTTTCTACTGAAGATAGTTGAATAATATAAGAAATAAATCCATCATATTCCATAGCTGCATCACAAGTGAATTTTAATCCGTTTTGAACCGATGAGGCAGTCCATGATATTTTTCCTGTTGATACTTGTTTGATATTCAAATTATTGGCAGAAAACAATATTGTACCTTTTGTGGTAACCACTTCAAAATTAATTGGTTTCGCCAAAACCTGAGTGTCATTAATTTTGATATTTTCAGGTAATCCATTTTTGTCAATAACCAATGTCTTTCCTGATGCATTAACGGTATTTCCTGACAAAATAATATCCATATATGGTTTTACAGGTAAGCCGTCATTTCCAATGGTAGAGTTCAGCCAACGAAGTCGGGAGTGCCGCCACCCTTCGCCATCGCCTTTATCTGCCAAAAACTGACCCTCAACTTGAATAGAAATTTTGATCACTTTGGGAGTACCACCCTCAGTTGTTAAGGTTGCAGTTCCGTTGTATGTTCCTGTTTTTGCATTTTTTGGAATTTGGACACCGCACCACAATGCCTGAACATTTCCTTTTTGAACATTTACATCATAATTGATTGGGTTTCCGTCCCAGTTGATCCCACCCTGATTAAAACAAGTCACCGAATCTTTGCTGATTTTGTCACTTCCAGAGGTCATATCGCTGAATGTAACCTTCATATTATTGATATCGGTTCTGGAAGCCCAAAGTCCTATTTGCCAGGTGTAATATTCGTTCTTCGAGGCAGTACCCTCAAAACTTAAGGTGGGTGTTTTTCTTGCCCAGCGTACAGGGATTGTATTTGGCAAACGGATAGGAAAAGCCCGGTCTTCAGTATAAATCAGGTAATCATCCTTGTATTTTTCGAGGATTGTCTGAACCTCATTCCCGGTAGCAATGAGGCCCATACTTGTAAAGGCATCAAACTTTGACCGACTTTCTATCCTTTCAACTTTAGCCTCAGGAAGAGATGTCATATTTTTATCCACGAAAGCAACCCAAAGTGAATCGGCATTATAAATAGGTGTAAGGTAATCGTTCCATGGCTTGCCATACCGGGCATCATCCCATTTTCTTCGGAACTTGTATGGAAGATAATAAAAGTAATATTCTGATTCACCCACTATTGGCTGAAAAGCTATTTTCCCTTTTTCGGAAGAGAATTCCAATACATGTACATTTACAACTTCCTTCCCGGATTTAACACCATACACAACAATTTTTTTTGTTTCAGGACGCAGGTCAGGGCGTCGCCAGGGAATGTTGACAACTACGGCATCTAAACCCGATTTGTCAATCCTGACAACGGCCCGATGATTCCCTTTCATATTAGGAAGAAAAGCCGAATCTGCCACGACAAATGGAATACCATCAGGGGCAAAAGATTGGTACTGAGTATCTCCATTGGGTTTGATGTCTGAGCATCCCAATGTCACAATCATGATTACTAAAAGTAGATAATTCTTGAAATTCATAGAATTGCTTAGTTGGAAAAATGAATGATAAAGGTATCAATAAATGTAAAGCAAAATCCAATTTACACTCTTAAAATTAGTGTTTTTGTTAATTTTAAAAAGCATAACAAAATCGTAATAGGAGATTTTTTTTGTCATTTATATATAGATGTTGTAACAATTTTAAATATATTTGCAGTTTATAAACGCATTTCAACATTAATTGTTATAACAAATGAAAACAAGTATTATTAATGTCGGTAATAGTCAGGGTATAATAATACCTGCTGCTATTTTGAAAAAACTAAATATCTATTCAAGGTCGGAAGTTGATATTTCTATTGATAATGATACAATTGTAATTAAGACAAAGCCTCGAAAGGGCTGGGAAGAATTATTTGCAGCAGCAACAAAAACAAGTAATTCAGAAGTAGATATGTTTGAATGTTTAGAAAATAAATTTGACAAGGAGGAATGGACATGGTAGCGGTGAAAAGGTTCGATTTTTGGTTGGTAAACTTAAACCCTACACTGGGCTCCGAAATAAGCAAAAGCAGACCCTGCCTTGTGATATCTCCAGATGAAGCAAACAAATTTCTCAATACAGTTATCATTGTTCCTTTAACAAGTACAATTAAAAATTATCCAACCCGTGTGAATTGCTTTTTTGAAGGGAAGACGGGTCAATTGGCAATTGATCAAATAAGGAGTGTTGATAAAACAAGGCTTATTAAAAAAACAGGAATTTTAGAAGAGGATATTTGCATTTTACTTTGCAGAATAATGGTCGAAACATTCAAGTTTTAAAAGAGTTACTTGTTAAATATTCATTTTTTAATTCTCGATTTTTGATCTTTATGACAGTCGGCACAAGCTACAAAATGGATATTATTCAAACTTTTTACATCGGCATAACTCGTATTCATTTTCGTGACATCAAGTTTGCAGTTTGAAATGGCCGGGTGACAGGAAATGCAGCTGTTTTTGGCATTATTACTATGTACTTCATGACACGCCATACAACTCAAACCCTCATGAACGCCACGTGGTGTCCGGTCATCGGAAGTCCCGGCCTGGTGACGGGCATTAGGGGCATGGCACTGAATACAATTTCGCATGATCGGATCATCTGATACCTTAACTAATCGTTCACCCTCCCACAAGTTCAGTCGGGGTAATTGTGTAATGGGAAAGTAAACTTTTTCATGACGATCATAAAATCCCACCACAAAACCATTATCTTGTTTTTGATAAAAAATTGATTTGGTTCCGGCGTAGTCAGGCCTGCTATGAGGTAAACCATCTTGGTGAATCTGATGGCAGGTCATACATGGAATAGCGGGCATTGTTGCCCTTTTAAGATCCTTTAATTTCCACGGACCTGTAATATTAAGTGGCTCAACAACATCGTTTACTGTTCCTTCAAAAAACATACCGTGACAGCGAAGGCAGTCGAAGTTTATTTGTTCTGTTGAATTATGCTTCGAATTCAAAAAAACATGCTGATATTCAATAGAATGACCACCTGAAGACCAGTCTGCAAATTCGGAGGTATGGCAGCGTTTGCAGTTGTTCATCACTTCAAGCAGTTGTTCCTCACCCAATCGGATGTTCTCATCATTTTTATTCCTGAGATGATTCACCACCATCATTCCTTTCTCTTTAGTACTGTGGATGCCATTACTTAATGCAGTTCCATGACACTCTTTACAATGGAGGTTCCTGTGAGATGATTGTGCCTGGGAATCAACAGATTTACCTATTTCGTGACATGAACTGCAGGTTTTATCTGGTGAGGCCGTATTCCAGTATCCATAAAAACCACCAAACAAGATCAGGCAAACTACAAAAAATGAAGATACAATCAGGAGTACTATTTTTACAATTTTATTTCTGGTCATTGCTGTTTATTTAAATCGGTTTCCTTTTAACCATTCACTTGCAATATAACCACCCACCCGATAGCCTAAAGCCATTATAGTCAGGGCAGGATTGAATCCGCCATTATTGACATGTAAGCTTCCATCGGCTACGAATAAGTTGGGAACAGCATGAATTCGTCCAAATTTGTCCGTTACGGAAGTTTTAGGATCGTTTCCCATCCGGCAGGTTCCAGCCTGGTGTTGACCACCACTCAACCCTTTTCCCCCACCCACATTTTGCCAGGTAAAAACAGCACCAGCTTCCTTTAACCATAGCTCTGCCTTTTCGGACATTAATTTACAACCTTCTATATCTTTCTCATGCCTGTAACCGGACAATCGGACAACCGGAATACCCCAGAAATCTTTTACAGCAGGATCAACTTCCACACGAGATTCATACGAAGGAATCTCCTGATAAGGTCCCTGAACCTGTCCCACTTTTTTAAAGTTGTTTCGCTGAAATTCTTTGTGGCCTTTTCCCCAGCTGGTTTCGCCTGGAGGACGGACGTTTGTAAAAATATACGGCATCCGAATAAATTCATTGCAAAGCATCCCTCCACCCATGATGCCGGGGTTGTGATGACTGAAATCGCAGATGGCTACCGAGGCACCCGGACCAAAATCATCATAAATGTCCTCCTCAAAAATGCCCCTTGCACCGGTATAGGCATGTCCCTGAAGGTTACGGCCTACCCAATCGTTTTCGTTTCCTATTCCTTTGGAAAAAAACTTTGATTTCGAATTAAGAAGTAGTCTTGCGGTTTCTGTTGCTGAAGCAGATATCACCACTAAGTCGGCAGTTTGGGTCTGTTTCCTGTTTTTTTCATCAAAATAAGTTACTCCGGTTATTTTACCCTGTGTATTGACAATTATTTCGCTTACGATTGAATTAATTCGCAATTCACAATTTCCGCTTTCGATTGCAACAGGAATCACCGTATTATGGGTTCCGCATTTGGCATTGACAGGGCAGGCAAATCCTACACAGGTGCGCATACGGATACATGCAGGGCGACCACTGTATGGGATAGAATTTCGCAGCATTGGAATCGGAAACGGATGGTATCCTAACCGTTTGGCTGCATCAAATAATAAACTCGCCTCCTTATTATGGGAAAAAGGTGGCATTGGATGAGGTTTCCTGCGCGGCGGAGCAAACGGATTCTGACTGTCATCGCCCGAAACGCCAATCTCCCACTCCGCTTTTTCGTAACAGGGTTCAAGGTCTTCGTAAGAAAATGGCCAATCATCAAGCGTCGAACCTTCAACGTGTCCGTAAGTAGTTTTGAGTTTAAAATCTTCCTGCATAAACCGCCATGCCATTGCTCCGTAACTAACTGTACCAGAACCTACACAAGCTGCGTTGTTATTATAACCCCCTTCGCTGGGCAATACTATTTTTGTGCTGCCATCCACATTCACAACAACCCTTCTATGCCTTTGATCATCTGGTCCATAAGCATTACCCAAAACTGTCGTTCGCTGAGAGATCAATTCATCCGTATCGGTATCATCATAAGTAGCCCAACCACCTCGCTCGAAAAGAACAACTGAAAGCCCTGCTACGCTTAATTCCTTGGCTACTATTCCACCACCGGCTCCTGCACCGACTACGATAGCATTCACATGTTTATTTGCCATGAGTTAGATTTTATAACGATTTTGACCGATAATTACCGGATAATCAAGTTTCAACATTTTGTAACTGACATTGTTTTTATTTCCGCCATGACGCGGACTGCCATAAAAACCTTGCATAGAGTGGTTTCGCAGCAATCCGAAAAACAGTTTGTCGAAACCCTTTTCCCAATTCTTTCCTTCCATTTTACCCGACTCCATCGTTTTCAGAAATTGGGTCTGATCATCCCATGGTAAATCTTCGAACCTTTTTTGAAATTTGGTTTGACAGGTTTCCTTAATGGCTAATAATCCTTTCCGATAGGTTTCCTGAAACCGGGTATATGGACCAACCAGCTGTTTGTCGATAAAATTCGTGATACCAGCATCGCGTCCTCCTGGCCATTCATCTGTTGGGATGATTTGTTCAACCAATGCATCGAGTAAAACTGATTCCTGTTCTGTCAGAAACCTCCATCGCGAAAGAGGTGGGTTGGCACATCGGCTTAGCAGGCACATACCGCCAGTGCCCAATACAGAAACGGCAATAAAGCGGCGGCGCGAGAGTTTTTTCAGCTCATTCATAATTAGATCAATATTTTACATTTATATTTATGACAAATACGCTGAGTATCTTTAAGTCCCAAAGTTAATGCAATTTCTCATTTATTATTTTTGGCCCTGCTATTGATTTCCCATTCAATTCGGATATTGTTCCGGATGGTATATTTATGATGTCGGTAATTTTTATACCTGCCCGACCAAAACAGTCAGGCTATGAGCAACAATTTCAGATTCACAAAACGAATAGGCCTTGGCCATCTTGCTAATAGCCAGTTCACCTGCCCAGAATAACCTGTCCCTTTTGATAACATCGATTATGCACCAACAGTTTTCAGTTTGGATACAGGCCACTGTTTATCAGTGCGATATACGGGATCTATGATTGCAAAACCTGATTTTTTCATGTGCATTCGACTGTGCCAACAATTGGGCAACTTCAAACAGCAGTATAAAGACTAATAATATGCTCCTCGCAATTTAAGATATTTTTTTAAAAACCATGTTTTTTATATCAATCCCGGAACACCAGCCAACCCAAATCTGCAGGATTGTCCGTACCAAGCTCCAATCGTGAAGTAGTTGGATGAACCAGTCGCCATGAATTATTTCCAACTTTTAAATCAATTCTTAATGGTGCTAACTGTTCAGCCTCTGTTCCAATACTTTCCAAAGGAATACGCACAACAGTATACGATTTGCCTTGCAATTTAATCACTCTTATCATTGGATCAACATATTTTTCTGTTTTAGTATTAAAATGATAATATTTGCATGGCCAGAGTCGTAGTGGTTCGATTCTAATCTTAATACCTGAGATCTGTGACAATTCCGAAGCCGGACCAATCGTTTGCCCGTCGGCAATTAATAGATACAGCACTTTTTTATCATGTGTTGATGCCCACTGTATCTCTCTTTTATCTGGACCATAACTGAGTGGTTGCCATTTAAGATTCCCGGGCAAAACAGGTACTGCATCCGACCAGATGGAGCCATCGGAACTGACACAATCGGCTAACGCTCCTTCCGGTTTTTTCCCGGTATATTCAGGGAACAAAAGTTGACCTTTCAGGATTATCTCTTTCAGTTCGGGAACATCATTGGCAAGAACACTTTTTAATTGCTCTATACGCCATTTGATCTTCTCAGGAAAGTACTTATAACCTTCTGCTTCTGAATGAAATCCAAGACGGGAATCATTTTCGCACAATACAATAAGCTGTTTATCTAATACTATCTCTTCTTTGATGATTTCAGCAAGTTGATCCAGTATTTCCAAGCGTTGCCTCCCTTCCATACGGAACATTTTTTCACGGAGTAAATAGAAATGTAAAATATTGTATCCGCTTCGGAACTGTATGCCGAGGGCCTTTGCAACGCCAATATCTAAAATACGTTCAGGTTCATTGGAGTAATGATTCTGCAATCCGTTAAATATGGCCAGGCCTTTATCCCATGATGTTGTCATTCGTCTTGTAAGTTCTACGACCTCTTCCAGATTCAATATTTCGCCTATACATTCACCAACCCGGTCTCCGCTTGGAGGCCATGGCTTAAGGGTTATGCTGGAATTTATCTGCCAAGTTGGCGACAATGGTGCATCAGCAGGTTTTAGCAGGAGAGGCCATACAGGACCATCGTGCATTGGCCCATAATACTGGAACATATTCGTCAAGGGGTAGTTCTCATAACCCTCACTGAACTCCTTCCATGCCTCGACTACTTTTGAGATATCTTCTTTCTTCCAGTTAACCGATGCAAGCTGATTTAAAAAGGAATCCAGGTTTTCAGGGAATGGATACATAGAAAGCTGACCGGCTGCTTTGTTCATTAGTCCGGGGTAACTCCCAAAATACCAGCACATCATCGTATGGGTAACTCCCAGTTTTCTCATTCCACTGAACTTTTTGAACAGCAATGATGGTACAGGAACAAAGGGTACGGTAGCCACCTCATGAGAATTACCGGTCTGGATTTTTGCCGAAACTTTTGTCCCATTTTCCCTTGCAACCTCAGCGATACGGCTAAACCTCGAACTCGGACCAGGATTAGAAATCCAATAATCACCGCCAACCAGCAGCTTTCCAAATTCGGTCCTGGTTACTCCTGATTCGAAATTATACTGCAAAATAACACCCTTGGGCGTATGAGCGGGTATTTCATAGATCCAGTCGGCGATGTTGTAATTATCGCCTGTCATATATCGCTGTGGTTGTGGCACATAAAGCCAACTGATCAGTTCGGCACCGGGTGCTGCATCGTGCATCCCTTGTTCCATGGCTGACAAGGAAGCATTCAATATCTCCCAGGGTTTCTTATGAGCACAGCGTGGGCAATCGATCATACCATCTTTGAATGGTGAAAATACGGGAACTGAACTCAGGCAGGTTGTTCCCCGCTCACCGTAAGAAATATTGATCATTCCGCCAAGTTCAGGAATGGATTTAAAGATCTTATTTACTGATTGATAAAGATAATCATGAGCAGTCTGGCTCATAGGGCAAAAACAATGATTAACGCCCCATAAAGTTGCACCATCCAACTCGGGATATTTTTTCAAAATGGGATTGTTTGGCTCCCATGCTCGTGGCTCTATACAAAAAATATAAGTTCGGATGCCATAACGCAAACATGCCTCAACCGTCTGTTTTAGTTTTGCGAGTCGTTTTTTGGCATCCTTGCCAGCATCAGGTGTGAAAGAAGTAGCTACCAGATCGCGAAATTCGACAGTCAGCCACAATCCGTTAACTCCTTCATGAGCGAGCCGATTCAGGTATTGCTCCGGGTAATAATTGACATCGTCCATCAACTCGTCGCGCATCTTTGGAGGACGCTTAATCGGACCAAAAAAACATCGCGAAATTCGTCTTTCAATTACAGGGTGCTTTTCAACTTTTCCAAGAGGTAGAAAAGGGCCGCGTTGACGAAGCATTTCATCTTCGAGATAGAATATTCCATGTCTTATACCATCGGCATCACCAGCCCAAATACGGCATCCATCGGATTGAACCTCCAACCTGAACGACTCTCCTTTAAGTTCTTTATCTTCAATAGATTCCAGGATATATTTGCCATTTTCGCACGACACATCTCCTGCCGAAAGAAATAAGCGCAAGTCTTTATAGGCTGTCTCAAGGTGTCCTTTGTTATCCGGAAATGCCCACTTCAGTTTCACCCCGTGAGAAAGATCAGCCATTTGAGGCCCGGCATTAGCCTTACCCCAAGCATGTTTGGTCCATAATGGAGACTTCAGATCCGCAATAAATTTCCAAGAATCTTCGTTTGGCTGGGCAGGGACATTCCTAAAGTAGGTGCTATCCCCAAAAATAACGGCTTCGTTTTTTTTAGTTATTTGCGCTTTGCATCCACCAGCTATAATTGATACAGCAACAAAAGAGAATAAGAGCTGTTTGTAAATTTGTGTTTTCAAATCGCTATTTTTGAAGATTAAAATATACCAACCGATTAAGTGGCACTACCATCTTTACAGTTTGCCCCCCTTTGTATTTTGTTCCCAGATCATCTATCCAAGTGCCTTTGGGCAATTTCACATTTCGTATATTGGTTTTTTCTAACATTGGGGCTACTAATATCTTATCTCCGAGCATAAACTGATTGATGGTTTGTTCAAATCCCTGATTTGGAAACACAAATTCCATACTCTTTAAGATTGGCTCACCTGTTTTGGATGATTCATACGCTAATTGTAAAATTAATGGCGTGAACTTCGTTCTAATTTCAACCGCTTTCTTTATTATTTCTAAATGAACACTATCTAAAATTCTCCACGGAGCTACCGAAAATTGCATCATCGGCATCAGCGCATGACATTGAGCTGAGCGTACAATCAAATCTTGGTCGAGTGTCGATTTGTCTAAAAATGATGTCCACAACCCACCTCCAATCATATCAGGGCACGAAAATGTATATCCACAAAGTCCTTCCAATATCATATTTGGTACCAGTTTTTGCAAATCGACCCAAGTATGCGCTTTATCAAGCAGCCGCTGAGCCAAAGGTTGACCACCCATTTTCCAACAGGCCCGGTATTCATTTAAAGGAAAACGCAAACCAAATTGAGCGTATAACTCTGCATGCATATTTGGAGTTATATCTTTTTTGCTTATACCGTTTGCCGGATAAAATTCCATGTCTCCTGCATCAAACTTAAAGCCATCAACTCCATAATTAGCAATTAATTGGTCTAATTGTTTGTTAAACCAATCCACTGCTGTTGGATTAGAGAAGTCAAGAACAGCTGATTGACCATTCCACCATTCCACCATGAGTGGTTTCGTTTGTTTCTCCCAAGTGTCGGTTTCATTTTTTCTTTCTAACAGAAATGCTTTA
>CAILKW010000362.1 GCA_903834845.1 uncultured Bacteroidia bacterium
AAGGGTATCACCAGGATGAATAATTGGATTTGAAAGGATTGTGTTTCTCAACAGTTTTTTTGATCCTTTAGATATAAACTGATAATCTCCGGATTCAATCTCGTAAACAGCATATTTGCCTTCAGTTTTCAAATATTCTACCTGCTGTTTTTTGGAAACTGATTTTCCACTCTCGGAAACGTTCTCTTCCGAAACAGCCAAAACATATACTTTAGCAGAGGTATTAGCAGGAATTTTAACATTTAGGAAATAATCTTCGCCTGAAAATTTCCATTGTGTTTTGATTTCACCGTACATTGATTGATACGAAACATTCGCAAAAGAAAGACTGCTAACGGGCGATGGTTTGATAATGACATGTTTAAACCCTGGCTTATCCTGATCGGGCGAAATTCCGCCAATATTTTGATAAAACCATTGACAAACACTTCCAAACATTGGGTGGCTGTGAGATACATCTCCCTGAAATGTTTCCCAAATGGTAGTGGCTCCTTTTTCAATCATATATCCAAATCCCGGAAAATCTCGCTGATTCATTAGTGTATATGCAAGGTCTGCACGATCCATTGCAGTCAATACTTCGAGTAAAAGAGGTGTTCCAAGTATGCCTGTATCAAAATGCGCTTTGTTTTTACCAACAATATTCTTTACCAGATTATTAAAAACGGCATCAACGTTTTGATTTTCTGTAATTCCAAAACCAAGAGGAAAGACATTTGCTCCTTGTATTCCTATTCCATAATTTGAGTTCGATGGATCAAAATAGATTTTATTGATGGCTGTCTTCGCTTTCATTGCCAATTGTGTGAAATATTCTGCATCTTCTTTATAATCAAGAACTGTAGAAATTTTACTCATTAGATTGCAGCAATAGAAATAATAACAAGTATTTACAAATTCCGGCGGAATAACGACAATTTCAGGAGGCACCCACTCTCCAAGTCCCTGATTGGCTAATATTCCATCATTATTCAGTTCATTTTTAAGATATTCCACCCAATGTTTCATGCCTGAAAAGTGGTTTTGCAGAAGACGCTTATCTCCATAATATTGATACATATACCAGGGAATAATTATATAGGCTGAGCCCCATGCCGTTCCGCCTCCCCCGTCCTGATAAGGGGCAGTGTTGGGCACATAACCTGTTTTATGATTTTGACCGTCACGAATGTCATCTAACCATTTGGTATAAAACTGGGACATGTCTAAATTGTAAATTGCTGCTTTGGCCGAAATCTGACCATCACCCGTGTAGCCCCTGCGTTCACGATGCGGACAATCACTTGGAACACCTCCATGTACATTTCCAAGTTGAGTCCACAGGTAATTATCAAGGATTTGATTTAGCAATTTATTGGAACACTCAAAACTTCCGGCTCTTGTAATATCGGTATTTACTACTCTTCCTTCCAAATTTTCCACGGTTAATTCAGATGGTGAACCTATTACATCAACATAACGGAATGCATGCCATGTAAAGCGGGGTTCCCATATTTCGGTTCCTTCTCCCTTCAAAATATATGTGTCGGTCTGACCATAAGTAGGACCAAACTCCTCAATAAAACGAAGTTTAATAACTGTCCCTTTGTCTCCTGAGATCTTCAATCTTGCCCAACCTGAAATCAAGCGACCCATATCGAAACGTGTAATACCTTTCTTACGTTGTGTAACTGAAACTGGAATGATGGTTTTTGTAACTCGGTCTGGCGGCGATATTTGTGCTTTTAACGTTCCTGTTGGCGGACGAACGTTTTCAGCATTAAGCCATTTTGAATCATCAAAACCAACTTCATTCCATCCCTTTTGTTCCAAACGTGCATCATAAACTTCACCTGCATGTAATCCGTTATGGAGAATCGGACTTAAAGAGCATTTCCAGTTTTCATCACTTGTAATCAATTCTTTGCTTCCATCTTCAAACTCAAGAGCGAATTGGGCAATCAGTCGTGGTGTGTCGTACCATAATGAAGAATCTAAAAATCGGTCGGCCTGAATGTACCAGCCATTACCTAAATTAATACCCAAGGCATTTTCACCTGATTTCAAAAAGGATGTAATATCGTGAGTTTCATATAATACGGTTGTATTCATATTTCCGATTCTTGATTCGCTCCATTTCTCAACTTTCCGGCGATCATAGTTGGTTTGATTGGGTGACAATACATGATCTCCTATTTTGAAACCATTGATGTACAGTTCGTAATAACCAAGACCACTAATGTAAGCTCGCGCATTTCTTATTTTTTTTGAAATACTTATTTTCTTTCTGAAAAGAGGAGAAGGAAATTTCCATTCTTTGGCTGCTAATGATGCAGGTGCGCCAATCCATTTTCCATGCCAATCATTTTTGGCAAGCAACCCCATTTCCCAATTTGAGGTTGAACTCCATTCTGATTCATTTTTATCTTCATCCCATATTTTAACTTTCCAAGAAACTATCTTTCCCGAACTCAATGGCTTCCCTTTGTAAACTATTTGAACAGATTGATCAGACTCAACAATACCTGAATCCCAAAGATCAGGATTATCATCACTCACAAGCTCATTTGTTGTACCAACCAATATTCGATAGGCTGTCTGACGCGAACCTCTTGCATCTTTTTTCATTTGCCACGAAAGACGTGGGCTTAGCTCATCCATTCCAATAGGATTTGAAATGTATTCGCAACGTAGGTTAAAAACTTCAGGATTATTTTTTTGAGGTGTACAGGCAATAAATGTCAGAATATACAGCCCTATGCCAAACGGACACATTTTCATCATAATCAGATTACAAAGGTCAATGAAAATCTAATTCTGTATTATATTCAGATAACGAGCCATCCAATAGGGCCACAACCAAAATACCGGTTCCCGAACTTGTTGCGAGTCGCCTTGAACAGCTGCCCAGGGATTTTTATCCCATCGTACTGTTGAGCGTTCGCTTGCAGGCGGAAGTTCCGAAATCTGCACTTCTTCGAGAATCGGACTTCTAACAATCTGAACATCTTCACGTAATGTATGGTCTATCGGCCAATCTACCAGATCTAGAGGTGTATCTTTCAAAAAATCTATCGTTTGCTGAACATTAATTTTTTTTCCGGTGGCAATGGCATAAGACAGATTATTGATGAGATTTTCTCCTGAAGGCTGAATTGCCATCCATTCTTCAATAAGTTGATTATAAAACGTTTTCAGTTTGGGGTCTTTTTCATATTTCAACAAAATGGGAAAAAGATAACCTTCAAGTGTACGGTCGAAATAGACCTGCCATGCTGGATTTTTTTTATTTAAATTTGAAATATTTTTAAGATAATCTTCCTTGTCAATCAAGCGGCGATATTCTAATTCATATTTTTGATCTCCTGTAAGATGACCTGCAAATTTAAGATATGTAAGCAGTTCCAATGAATTGATACTTCTTTCTGACACCCAATCAGGATCGCGGTTTAACTGATCGGGCGACCATATAGACCACCGCGTAGGTTTTCCATCAATGTCAATCAGATTGTAGTTGGTTCTTATAAGTTGATCAATAATTTTTTTAACATGGTCACGGATTAATATTTTTTCTGTCTCATCAGCTGCATACTCATAGTAGAAAAAATAACCCATTATATGACCATCCATTTCATCACTGCTGGTATCACCTTTCCACAACCACTTGCCATCAGCCGATTTTCGCCATCGCTGTTCGACAGGTTTGTAGCGTGGATCTTTTACCAGTTCCTCGGCAAGTTGTTTTTCAGTATAAGTTCTGTTTGGATCGTTAACTTTTGTCCAACTAACAGGGACTATACATCTTGCGAAAAAACCTTCAGTTCCGGTCACAGTCTGCAAATACCTCAAAAAATCAAAAGCTTTTCTTGCCTTAATCCTCGCATCTTCGTCTTTAGTTACGGCATATCTGAAACTTTCCATAGCCAAATATCCACTTGTATATTCTCCGTCATTATCATCGTCAGAATTGCGCCATGAAGCTGTATCTCCTGGAATTTCCAATCTAAGTATTCCACAAGTCCAAGGTTCCCGAATATGTTTTTTCATCAGCTGACTATAGAAATTTTTCTCTTTATCCTTCAAAGTCATCATACGTTTCTTGATCGCACTAACTCCATTGGCAGTAGCTATCCATGCATTGCCATCAACATCAAATGTTACACCATTCACTTTATTGTCTGTTAACCAACGTTTACTGAAACGCAGAGAGTGAGTTCCATCTTTAGCAAACCGAACCACCCCTACATCTGTTCCAACCCACATTATACCATCAGGGGATTGACGAACACAGTTGACGGATATAGAAGGTATTCCGTCTTTAGTGGTAAGATTCTTTATCAGGTGTTTATCATCCCGAATTGATATACCCCCCATCAATCCAGCCCAAATATTTCCGGAAGGATCAAAAGAAATTGTTCGGACATAAGAGCTGATTAATTCTGAAACATCCTGAAACAGTTTATTCTTTCCATGCTTGCAACTATAAAGCCCGACATCGGTTGCTACCCATAAATTACCCTTACCGTCAGTAATTGCATCCCTAATTGTACGTGCAATCTTAAATTCCTGAAGTTCCCATTTATTCGCATTTGAACGCCAAATTCCACATGGCCCCAAAGCAAAGTTTTCGTTTCTGTCATTACAAATAACTGAAATAGGATCTTTCATTCCCTCCTCTTTTTTAAGAATATTATTGCTGAAACGGTAAATGCCATTCCATGTTCCCATTAATACATCCCCTTTCGGATTTACGACAACAGAATAGGCCGGACCTCTATCATCGCCAGCAATGATTGGACGCCAAACCCTGCTGTAAGGTTTTTTCATAAAAATTCCTGAAGCTGTTGCAATCCAAATATTTGATTCCATGTCCGCCACAATACTTCTGACTTCGTTATCAGCCGGATTATCACCAATCTTATAAGCATCGTGAAATTCCTGCATGAAAGGGCCATCCTGATAAGCACCCTCAAATGAAATGTTCTGCGATTTTTTTGTATCATGATTGCAAGAATTCAAGATAGGGATAAAAAGACAAGTGGTAATTAAAGTAAAGATCAAAAATAAATAATGTATAAAATTTCTCATAATACGATTTTTAAAATGTGATAAATTTGTACCTGATTCCAATGGTTTTTAATGTATCAGGGAGATAAAAAGTTCAGAGAATACAAAGAAGACAATAATTCAGACATAGTTACTTAAATGCCTTACGATATTCCGATGGAGTTTTCTTCATAATTACCCTGAAATAATGGTTAAAATTAGCCAGATTATTATACCCACATTCGTAACAAATGTGTGTAATCTGTTTATCAGTTTCCGCCAATAACTTGGCAGCAAGCCCAATACGCACATTTTTTACATAATCCATGAAGGTTTGCTTCGTTTTCTTTTTAAAATATCTACAGAAAGAACCTGGTTCCTTAAAAACTAATGCCGATGCCTCTTTGAGTTTAATTCCTGTCTGAATATTTTTAAAAACATATTCATAGATTTTATTAATATGATCATGATCTGTATCGTATGAACTTGGCAGTGAAGTTGGCAGTGCCAAATTCTGGCGATCTTCAATTTGAAGTAAAAGGTTAAAAACTTTCAATAATTCGATGTAACGTTCAAGACCTTTTAAAGATACCATTTTTTTCAATGCCAGACCAACCTTTTCTGTTTTTTTCCCCTTAAACCAAATCCCGTTACCTGCATTTTTAAGCAAGGCTACAATCTGTTCCAACTCAGGAATATTAAAGAAATCTGAACCAATTAAATTTTCATTAAAATGGGTTACAATACATTCAGGCGGAGTATCCTGCTCTGTTTCCAATACATCCCAGCAATGCGGAATATTAGGACCTAACAATACAAGATCTCCTTTGGCGAAACCCGAAATACTATTGCCAACAATCCTTTTCCCAGAACCAGATACAATGTAATTTAACTCAAAATTCCTGTGCGAGTGTATCTTATGGGTATTTGCATCCATAAGCAACTTTCGCGTTATAAACGAGTAGTTGTGAGAAACAAATATCTTTTCATAGATTATTTCCATATCAGCTTTCTTTTACCTGAAAGGGCAAATGTAAGCGATTATTTTCATATAACGGTTAAAAAACAATGTAAATAGAACAATATTATAGAAGTAAAATAAATCTTGATCGCGTTACTTTGTTCAAAGAAATAAATTCATAAAACAATCTACTGTAATAATTTGCTGCTACGAACATATTAATTTAATAAAACATTTATTCTTTTATAATTATGAAATTACCATTAATCGGAATAATTCCTCCAGTTATCACGCCTCTTATTGACAATAATACACTTGATGTAAAAGGACTTGAAAATTTGGTTGAGCATCTCGTTGAGGGTGGGGTGCATGGTTTATTTATTTTAGGAACCACGGGTGAGGCTCCAAGTCTTAGTTACCAGCTCCGTCGTGAGTTCATAAAGAGAACCTGTGAACTTGTAAGTCACAGAATTCCAATTATGGTTGGAATCACCGATACTTCATTCGAAAGTTCTTTGGAAATCGCTGAATATTCGAAATCAGTAGGTGCAGATGCGGTTGTTGTGGCTCCCCCGTACTATATTCCAATTTCTCAGGCCGAAATGATGATCTACCTCGAAAACCTCATACCGAAATTGCCCTTGCCTCTCCTGCTTTACAATATGCCAAGCTATACAAAGCTTCATTTGACAATAAAGACTGTTAAGTCAGCAAAAGAGCTGGGTGCAATCGGAATTAAAGACAGTTCGGGTGATATGCTTTATCTGTTTTCTCTGATAGAAGAATTTAAAGATTCGCCTGAATTTTCCATTATTACCGGAACTGAATTATTTATCCCAGAGACTATTATGCAGGGAGGACATGGAGCAATAGCAGGTGGAGCCAATATGTTCCCCCGGTTATTTGTTGATTTATATGAGGCATCAGTTGCCCGCGATTTTGGAAAAATTTCTGTTCTTCGCAATATCGTAATGAAACTATATAATACCATTTACAGCGTGGGAAAAACCAGCTCAAAATATACAAAAGGAGTAAAATGTTCATTGTCTGTCCTGGGGCTTTGTAACGATTACGTTGCTTTTCCTTTAAGGAAATTTGAAGGCGAAGACAGGCAGAAAATAGAACAGTATATTGCCGAAATGGGTGATATTCTCAAGTGATTTTGACAAATATTTTTTTACATAGTTAAACTACTCAAATGAAGCTACCTATTCTTGATTTGATCGTCTTTATTGTATTGACTTTTGGAAATGTAATTTTTGGAGCTGCTTTTTTCTTTAAAAACAAGACATCAGATCAGTTTACCTCCGGAGGTGGAAAACTCCCTGCTTGGGTGGTAGGAATGTCAATTTTTGCAACTTTCGTTAGCAGCATTAGTTTTTTAGCCCTTCCAGGTAAAGCTTTTATGTCAAACTGGAATGCATTTGTGTTTAGTCTTTCTATTCCATTTGCGTCAATCCTTGCAGTTAAGTTCTTTGTCCCTCTTTACAGAAGCCTTGGAAGTATTTCGGCATACAATTACCTCGAAATACGTTTTGGAGCCTGGGCAAGAATTTATGCTTCATCTTGCTATATGTTAACTCAATTGATGCGAACAGGAGCTATTCTTTTATTGCTTGCATTACCTCTTAATGCTCTTTTCGGCTGGAATGTAAAAACAACCATTATCGTAACAGGTATTGCCATAACTATTTATTCGATGCTTGGAGGTATTCAGGCTGTTATCTGGACTGATGCTATTCAGGGTATTATACTTATTGTCGGAGCAGTTGTTTGTGCAGTTATTTTGACATTTTCGATGCCTGAAGGACCAATGCAGATATTCGATATAGCCATTGCTAACAATAAATTCAGTCTCGGAAGTTTTGGTACCAGTCTTGCTGATTCAACTTTTTGGGTGGTTTTGATTTATGGATTATTTATTAATCTCCAAAACTACGGGATAGACCAAAACTTTGTGCAACGCTATATGACAACAAGTTCTGAGAAGGAAGCAAAATCCTCAGCTATGTTTGGCTCACTGTTGTATGTTCCTGTATCTATCGTGTTTTTTTACATCGGAACAGCACTTTATTCTTACTACACAGCACAACCCGATTTATTGCCTGCTGAACTTAAAATTCCAGGTGCAGGTGATAAAGTATTTCCCTACTTTATTGCAAAAGGACTACCTGTGGGTATAACCGGACTATTAATTGCTTCGATATTTGCAGCAGGCATGAGTACAGTGGCAACAAGCATAAACAGTACTTCGACAATCATTTTAACAGACTATTACAAGCGTTATTTTAACAAGGAGGCTCAGGAAAAATCTTCAATGAAAATTCTATACAGTTCCTCTTTGATATTTGGTGTTGTAAGCATAATTATTGCTGTAAGTCTTGTTGGTGTTGAAAGCGTTTTGGATGCCTGGTGGGGTCTTGCCTCAATTTTCAGCGGTGGTATGCTCGGACTTTTTCTTCTTGGATATCTTTCAAAGAGTGCACGGAATATTGATGCTGTTATTGGTGTAATAATAGGAGCGTTAATTATCATCTGGATGAGCTTATCTCCTATTTACTTTACCAAAGGAGATTTATTGTTGTTTAAAAGTCCGTTTCACAGCAATTTGACGATAGTTTTCGGTACTCTTGCCATTACTCTTATCGGTTTCGTTATGGTGAAATTATTCTCAAAAAAAGTAAAATAAAATTTCATGAAAAAATCTATTCTTCTGATTCTTAGTATATTTATAACGACCTTTATTTTTGCAGAAAATCCATTTAAAGGAACTAACGCAATTGTAACTTTTGAATATATTTATCAACAGCAGGACGTTTCGTTCCCAAGTTGCCATGCCTCAACAATAACCGAAACAAAGGATGGGTTGATTTCATCATGGTTCGGAGGAACTGAGGAAAGAAACCCGGATGTTTGTATTTATGTTGCTTCCAAGGTTAAAGGAAGTTGGAGTAAACCCATTTTAGTTGCTGATGGTGTTCAGGAAGAGAAAAGATTCCCATGTTGGAATCCTGTATTATTTACAAGGGCTGACGGAGATATTGTACTATACTATAAAGTAGGGCCAAATCCACGTACCTGGTGGGGATTTTATAAAATATCGAAGGACAACGGAAAAACATGGACTTCTGCAACGAAAATTCCTGATAATCTGCTTGGTCCAATAAAAAATAAACCAGTTGCATTGACAAATGGGAAAATATTATATCCTACAAGTTTTGAGACAGCAGAGAAGTGGAACATATATTTGGAAACTTCAGACCAGAATTTGGGAAACTGGCAGAAAATAGCTATAGACAATAATAATTTAAATTCAATCCAGCCTACAGTTTTGTTTTACAAAGATGGCACCTTACAGTTACTATGCCGCAGCAGGAATAAAAACATAAATGAATCATGGTCAAAAGACAATGGTTTAACATGGTCTCCCTTGATTCCCACTCAACTACCAAACAACAATTCAGGAATTGATGCAGCTACCTTATCTGATGGAAAGCAAATACTTGTTTTCAATCCCATTATTAAAGGGAGAAATAAACTGGCTTTAGCTATTTCTGAAAATGGTATCAACTGGAATGCAGCAGTATTGTTGGAAAATGATCAGAACACAGACTCAGAGTTTTCCTATCCTGCAGTAATTCAAACAAATGACGGACTAATACATGTAACCTATACCTGGAACCGGAAACTAATAAAACACGTAGTTATTAATCCCTCACTACTGAAGACCAAACCTATTACCAACGGAATCTGGCCTGAAGAATAAACATATTACACATATCAAACAAATGATAAGAACAATCCGATTATTTTCAGTTTTGTTGCTGATTACATCTTTTAATGGGGTGGCTCAGACAAGAAACGCTAAAAACGCCATTGTAAGCGAAGAGATCATTTTCCCTTATCAAAATGAGCATGTTCACGGGAGCAGTATTGTAATGTTGCCAAATGGTGATTTGCTGGCAGTCTGGTTTCAGGGCAGTGGAGAACGTACAGCTGATGATGTTCGAATTATGGGTGCGAGATTGAAAAAAGGTTTAAAAGTATGGAGTGTGCCTTTTCTGATGGCCGATACCAAAGGCATACCAGATTGTAATCCTACACTTTTTCTTAATCGGAAAGGCAAATTATTTCTTTTTTGGGTGGCTGTAATTGCCAATAAATGGGAAGATAGTATTTTGAGATTCCGTACTTCCACAAATTTCAATGGCAATGAAGCTCCCGTTTGGGAATGGCAGGATAATATCTTTCTCAAACCAGATGATAGTTTTGCTAAAGAAGTAGAAAAGAAATTCAAAGAAATGCCTGAAAGCCAGGCAGGTTGGGCGGGTTATGCCCCACTTTACGACAATATGATCAAAGAAGCAAGTAAAGATCTGTTAAAGAGAAGCCTGGGATGGATGACCCGAATTCATCCGATTACTCTCGAAAGCGGAAGAATTCTTTTGCCCCTATACTCCGATGGTTTTAACTTTTCGATTGTTGCCATTTCGGATGATGATGGTGAAACATGGCGACCGAGTCTCCCGATTGTTGGTCGTGGTCCGATTCAACCGGCTCTTGCTGTCAAGAAAAATGGAAATATTGTTGCCTACATGCGCGATAGTGGTGACTCACCTTCGCGCGTACACACAAGTATTTCAACCGACAATGGGGAATCCTGGAGTCTCTCCCAAAAAACTGATATTCCTAATGAAGCAAGTGTAGAATTATGTGTTTTAAAGGATGGAAAATGGGCTTTTTTCGGGAATGACATTAATGATGGTCGCTATCAATTATCATTGTACCTTTCGGATGACGAAGGTTCAACTTGGAAATGGAAAGAATTAATCGAATACCAGTCTGACAGGAAGGGAAGCTTTTCCTATCCATGTTTGATTCAGACTAATGATGGCTTTCTAAATATTTCGTACTCTTATTCTCTTGGGGATGGAAAGAAATCAATTAAACATGTGGTGATTGATCCTGAAAAGATTGCAAAAAAAATCTGGTCAGAAAAACTTGGATTTCCGCAAGGGAAAAAAGTGTTACTACTTCACATAGATGATGCAGGGATGTGTCCCGAAGCAAATGAAGCAACGAAGCGATACATCGAAAATGGTCATTTACTATCGGCAGCGGTGATGATGCCATGTCAAAATGCAGCCTCATTTATAACTTGGGCAAAAGATCATCCTTTGGCAGATATTGGTGTACATCTGACTTTAACAAGCGAGTGGAAAAATTACAGATGGGGATCGGTTTCCAAACCTTCCAAAGTACCCGGACTGATTGATCCCGATGGAAAATTCTATCACGAAGTCCCTGAAGTAGTTATGCATGCTTCTGCTAAAGAAGTAGAAACAGAGATTCGGGCACAAATCGAAAAAGCAATTGCATTGGGACACAGACCAACCCATATTGATACACACATGGGAACATTGTATGGTTCTACTGAATATGTCCAAGTTTTTCTGAAGGTCGCTCAGGAATATAGGATACCTGCAAATATAATTGATGTATCTGATCCTCAGGTGGCCAATAAATTTAAACAGGCAGGTTATCCTATTAATGATGAAGTAATCAACAACGTGGGTGAATATCGCTTACCCAAGTTAGATAATTTCACAAGTGTTCCTGAAGGTTCAACTTATGAAGAAAAGCGCAATAATTTCTTTAAACTTGTAAAATCATTAAATTCAGGATTAACTAAGATAATTTTTCATCCTGCAGTACAAACTGAAAATTTAAAATCAATAACCGGGACATGGCAACAACGGGTTTGGGAAGGCGAGTTATTTGCAGACCCTGTGGTTCATCAATTTTTTAAAGAAGAGGGTATCATTATCACCAACTGGAAAGACATTATGAAACGGTTTGAGGGTAAAATATAAATTTTCAATAATTAATGCCATGACAACAAGACGTGAATATATCAAAAAGACAACCGCCGTATCGGTCGCCCTTGCAGTTGGAGGTATTCTGCCAGGATTCAATACACGCAGTTATGGCCGCATTGTTGGGTCTAATGAGCGCATTAGATTATCCGTTGTGGGAGTAAATTCCCGTGGTTATGCTTTGTCGCAGAATTTCGCAAAATTGGAGGCGTGTGAAGTCGTTCATATTTGCGATGTTGACACACGAGCAATTGAAAAATGTTGCTCAAATGTTGAAAAAATAACAGGACAAAAACCTACCGGATTTAAAGACTTCAGGAAATCTCTTGAAATAAAAGATATTGATGCTGTCGCAATAGCAACTCCCGATCATTGGCATGCTCCGGCAGCCTTGCTCGCAATGAAAGCAGGTAAACATGTTTATCTTGAGAAACCATGCAGTTATGCTCCTGCCGAGGGCGAAATGTTGGTTCAAGGTGCAGCCAAATATAAAAGGGTAATTCAAATGGGTAACCAGAGAAGATCGTGGCCAAATGTTGTTCAAGGGATTAAAGAACTCAAAGATGGTGTTATTGGTCGTGTTTACTTTGCAAAAGGGTGGTATGCCAATAACAGGACTTCGATAGGTATTGGTAAGGAGGCACCCGTCCCCGAATGGCTTGATTGGGACTTATGGCAAGGTCCAGCACCACGAATGGCATTTAGGGATAACTACATACATTACAATTGGCACTGGTTTTGGCAATGGGGAACAGGTGAAGCACTAAATAATGGCACCCACATGGTTGACCTTATCCGATGGGGTTTAGGTGTTGAATATCCCACAATTGTAAACTCAACAGGGGGTCGCTATCGCTATCAGGACGACTGGCAAACACCCGATACCCAGGTAATTAGTATGGAATTTAACAACAATTCCGCTCTGACATGGGAAGGACGCAGTTGTAATCCCCATCGAATTGAGGGAACAAGTGTAGGAGTTATTTTTTATGGTGAAAAAGGAACTATGGTGATGCAGGGTGGAAACGATTATTCAATTTTTGGATTAGACAACAAAATGATTAAAAATGTGAAAAGCGATGTTGAAATTGATACCTCAAACCTTATGAATCCAGGCGAAAAACTTGATGCTCTACATCTTCAAAACTTTTTTGATGGTATTAAAAAGGGCGAAGAGTTACATTCCGGTATTGTTGGAGGTCACCAAAGTACATTACTTATGCAACTTGGAAATATCTCACAACGAGTTGGACATTCTCTAAAAATAGACCCACTGAACGGACATATTTTGAACGACCAGGCTGCAATGAATTACTGGGCACGTGAATACCAAAAAGGATGGGAAATGACTTTATAAATAACTAATATCATATTATATGCTTCCGTTAGGTGATTTATTGAAGCTCAAGCGCTGGAATACTCCCACAATTTACAATGGATGGGAACAAATTACAAAGAAATCCCGGACTACCGGTTTTAATCTTGAGGAGACAAAAGACTTTATGCCCGAGTTTGGACCCATGATTGGCTATGCAGTAACTGTAAAAATTAAACCGTCAGAACCATCAACCAATCCAAACGCTTGGGCAGAATACAGAAAATTCATAGCTTCTATTCAAGGTCCGAAGATTATTGTTATGCAGGATTTGGATAAACCAAACGTGATTGGCTCTTTTTGGGGCGAAGTCAGCGCAAATACCCACAAAAAACTTGGTTGCGTTGGTGTTATAGTTGATGGGGCAATCAGAGATCTTGATGAAATGAAAAGTGCGGGTTTTAAAGCTCTTGCCCGTAGGCTTTGTGTAGGTCATGCATTCGTATCTCCTATCAGTTGGGGCGAACCTGTTGAAGTATTCGGAACAATAGTGAATTCAGGTGATTTGATACATGCAGATAAGCACGGATTCTTAATTATCCCGGAGGAAGACCAACCTCGAATTCTGAGTGCTGCTATATTTATGGATAATAACGAATGTGATACTGTAATAAATGCAGCTCTTGCATTCGACCGTGTTGATGACCAAATTGAGATTGCTGAAAGAATGAACCAAGCTGCAACCGCATTTAACAAAGCAGCAATTGCAGAATCCGGAAAGAGAGGAGAATGGGAATAATGGTTGGAAATGACTTTCGAGACGCATTGCGTTCAGGGAAAAATGTTTACGGTACCTTGATAACTTCCACATCTCCAAAGATGTTTGATACAACGATCAGTCTGGGACTTGATTTTATTTTTCTGTGCAATGAACATGTCCTTTATAATCCCGATTCTCTTGGTTGGATGTGCAGAGCCTACAAAGCAGCAGGAATTAGTACTGTTGTTCGAATCTTGGAACCGGATCCATTTCTTGCAACACAAGCTTTAGATGCAGGAGCAGGAGCTATTCTGGTACCGTATATGGAAAATATAGAAGATGTTTACAATCTCGTTGGAGCAGTGAAATATCGCCCGTTGAAGGGGAAAAAGCTAATGAAGATCCTACATGGCGAAGAAAAGCCTTCAGCTGAACTCGAAGCCTATCTTATAAATCATAATAAAAACCACTCCCTGATATTGAACATCGAAAGTCCAACAGGGGTAAAAAATCTGGAGGATTTCCTATCTGTTCAATCAGTTGACGGTCCGGGAGTTGATGGAATCATTGTAGGTCCGCACGATTTGTCAGTGTCTTATGGAATGCCTGAAAAATATCAAAGTGTTGAATTTCTTAACTTAAGCTGTGGTATTATCAAAAAAGCCCGAGAACTTGGTTGTGCAGCAGGAGGGCACAACGGATCCAGAGGAACTTTGGATTTACAGACAGAGTGGGCCAAAGCAGGTGCAAATATTATTTTATACAGTTCAGACACGTTCCTTTTTGCAGATAAATTACAAGACGATATGAATCATCTTCGTGAAGTGAAAGGAGAAAGAATAAATATTAATCGGAATGGTGACAGTGTGTAAAAAAACGATAGTTTTGTTTCACACAGTAACACAATGATTGCAAAGAATTAATATTTATACTTATGGAATCACGAAGATCGTTTGTCAAAACTTTGGGCACAGGAACCGCACTTTCCGTATTTGGTTTTTCATCAATTGAAGCGGCTGAATCTATGTTGTTTACAGAAAACGTGATAAGCAACAAACCCATCCGAATTGGAATTATCGGAGCAGAAAACTCTCATACAATCGGATATGGAAAGCTTTTCAACATTGATAAAATGTTCCCCGGTGTTGAAGTTAAATATGTGTGGGGAGAAACTGAGGAATTTGCCAAAACCGCCATGGAAAAAGGTCAAATTCCCAACATGGTGAAGGATCCACTCGAAATGTTTGGAAAGATTGATGCACTAATTGTTGATCACCGGCATCCAAAATTTCATCTGAAACCTGCCGAACCTTTCGTAAAAGCAGGTATCCCGACATTTATAGATAAGCCATTTTGTTACAGGGTTGCCGAAGGAAAAGAATTTCTCGAAATGGCACACCGTACAGGTACTCCAATTTCATCATATAGCTCCGAAGCTCATAAAGATGGGACATTCGACATCAAAAATCAGGTTGAAACAATGGGCGTTATCAGTCATGTGACTATCTCCGGACCTGCAGATCTGGAATCACCTTATGGCGGAGTCTTCTTTTATGGCATTCACATGGTTCAGCCTCTGATGTACATTTTTGGGGATGATATCCGTAAAGTACGTATCACGCGAAGCGGAAAAAATACAACGGCAACGATGATTTTCGGCAATGAAATGCTTGCAACTCTAATCTTTAAAAACCTTTCTTATGGATGGAGAATTTTTGCTGAAACCAAAGAAGGAACTGTTGAGCTGAAATCACGAATTGAAAATAACATTCCTGGTAAAAACTATACCGACATGGTCGAGATGTTCCGCACAGGCAAAGAGCCACTTGCACATCAAAGCATACTTAAATGTATTGCTGTGCTTGAAGCTTTGGAGCGGTCGGCAGCAAATGAAGGATGGGAAAATGTAACAATGTAACAATACATAAAATAAAACCCGTGATTTACTTCCATAAAAGCAAAATCTTTCGATTAATTGTATGCGCCTTAGTGTTACCAGTGCATATATCGTTTGCCCAGACCAAAATCGAGGGGATATATTACCTTAATAATAAACCTGTCTCCATTGAGATAAAAGACGGCAAAATTGCCGGAATACAGCAAATCGAAAAATTATCCGATACAAGTCATGTTGCTTACATTGCACCTGGTCTGATTGATAATCAGGTGAATGGCTTTGCTGGTGTTTCCTTTTGTTTTGCCGGTGGTTTGCTAAGTAAAGAAGGGATATTAAAGGCAACCAGTGAACTTTGGAAAATAGGGGTGACTTCATATTTGCCTACACTTACCACAAATAGTGAGGAAGTTTTGTCCCAAAATTTTACCCTACTTGCTGAAACAAAAAACGATAAAGCAATACTTGGTTCAATAGTAGGTTATCATTTGGAAGGACCTTACATTTCCTCTGAAGATGGTTATCGAGGAGCTCATCCATTAAAGTATGTCCGCAAACCCGATTGGAAAGAATTTATGGCACTTTATGAAGCCTCGGGTCGAAATATTCTAACGGTTACTATTGCCCCGGAGCTGGACGGTGCGATGGAATTTATCCGCAAATGTACAAAATTGGGGATTGTGGTTGCTATTGGTCATCATAATGCGACCAAACCTGTTATTGATCAGGCGGTAATGAATGGAGCCAAAATAGCAACCCATTTGGGAAATGGTTGTGCCAATATGATCAATCGGCACGTAAATCCGTTATGGCCTCAACTTGCCAACAACCAACTGATGGCCAGTATTATATGTGACGGATTTCATTTACGCGATGAAGAGATTTCAGTTTTTTATAAGGTAAAAGGTTCAGAAATGACTATTATTACCTCAGATGTTACAAGTTATGCGGGTTTGCCTTCCGGTGAATACAAAAACGAAGAAGGAGAAACAATTGAACTTACTAAAGAAGGTATGCTCAGGTATCCGGCACAAAATGTATTGTACGGTTCAGCATCTCCCATCTCGAAAGGTGTAGCTCGTATTATAAAAGTCACTGGTTGTCAAGTAAGTGAAGCTATTATGATGGCAAGTACGAATCCGGCAAAACTGTATGGTTTGACCGATCGTGGCAGTATTGAACCGGGCAAACGTGCCGACATTATTTTGTTTACCATTGGCGAAAGTGATCTGAAAATTGTAAAGACTTATGTGTCAGGTAATTTAGTTTATGAAGCCTCAAAATAATGAATTCTATTAAATCTCGAATCCATATAAACTTCAAGCATAAAAAAGTATGAATAAAGTTAAACAAACCATCGGTAATTATCGCTACAGGATTCTTGCATTGGTGTTTATGGCGACAACTATCAATTACTTCGATCGTAGCATAGTTGGGGTAATGGCTCCCACATTACAAAAATTGTTCTCATGGACAAATACAGACTATGCGGCCATAATGGTCTCATTCAAAATTGCTTATGGAATAGGATTGCTATTCATGGGGAGTATTATAGACAAGCTCGGCACTAAAATAGGATACACCATTTCAATTGTAATATGGAGTATATTCGGGATGTTGCATGCTGCAATACGGCCTGCTTTCAGTCTGATGGGCTTTATCGCTGCACGTTTCGGACTTGGAATTGGTGAATCGGGAAATTTTCCGGCAGCGATTAAAACAGTTGCGGAATGGTTTCCAAAAAAAGATCGTGCTTTTGCCACCGGCATTTTTGATGCTTCAACCAGTGTTGGGGCAATTTTAGCCCCATTCGTTGTTGGTGCTATTGTTTCTATTGAAGGAGATAACTGGCAAATACCATTTCTTTTTACCGGTGTCCTTAGTGCGTTATGGGTATTCTTATGGATGAGAACATACCAAAAACCGGAGGATCACCCAAAATTATCAAAACAGGAGTTGGCATATATCAACAGTGATTCGGATGAAGAGACCCTTGAAAAAATCCCCTGGCTAAAACTAATACCCAAACGTGAAACATGGGCTTTCTCTCTTACAACTATAACTGATGGCGTTTGGTGGTTTTACCTTTTCTGGGGTGCAAAATTTCTCGGTGAACAGTTTGGTGTTGACATTAATAACATAGGTCTTCCTTTTCTGGTAATTTTTATCATGGCCGATGCCGGAAGTCTCCTTGGAGGTTATGCCTCAGGTGCTTTAATCAAAAAAGGATGGTCAATCAATAAAGCCCGAAAAATAACCATGTTGGTTTGTGCAATTATTATTTTACCTGTGAGTTTTGTACCAGTTATTGCAAGTAAGTGGCTGGCAGTCTTTTTAATCGGACTTGGTGCAGCAGGACATCAGTCATGGTCAATTAATAGCTATACACTGGTTCCAGATGTTTTCCCTAAAAAAGCAGTTGCTTCTGTTATTGGAATAGGAAAAATGATAGGTGTGGCAGTTGCCATAATTGCCGATTTAGCTTTGGGAGCAGTACTCGATACTGCCAATAATTCAGGTTATTTCTGGGCCTTTATTATTGCAGGTTCATCGTATTTAATAATTTTGGTATTTGTCCATTTACTAATGCCGAAAATGAATCCATTAGACGACAATCTACTTTATATTCAACAAAAATAAACACTTTAACGACAATAGTAATATGGAAATTATTATCTCTGAAACCAAACAGATTCTTGGAGAAAGCGCTGCTCAATTGGGGGCAGAATTAATCAATAAAGCAATCCTTCAAAATGGGAAAGCAAATATAATTGTTGCAACAGGAGCATCCCAATTCGAAATGCTGAATCAACTAATTAAAGAAGACATAAACTGGTCACTCGTAACCGCCTTCCATCTTGATGAATACATCGGAATATCAGAAACGCATCCGGCATCATTTCGCAAATATCTGAAAGAACGGTTTGTTGATCAAGTAAACCTGAAAAAGTTTAATTATGTGGATGGCAGTTCAGACCCTTACGAAGAATGTATCCGTTTAGGAAAGTTAATTAGTCAACACCCTGTTGATGTCGCCTTTGTTGGAATTGGCGAAAATGGTCATTTGGCTTTTAACGATCCTCCGGCAGATTTTGAAACAGAAGAACCTTATTTGGTTGTTTCACTCGACGAAGCTTGTCGCCGTCAGCAATTGGGTGAAGGCTGGTTTCCAACCTTTAACGATGTACCCGAAAAGGCAATAAGCATGTCTGTAAAACAGATTATGAAATCAAAAGCCATTATCAGCAGCGTTCCCGATAAGCGGAAAGCTATTGCTGTTCGTGATACTTTAAAGAAGGAAATTTCTCCTGATTGTCCGGCATCAATATTAAGAAACCACGCTAATACTGTGATGTTTTTAGATAAGGAGTCTGCCTCTTTAGCCTGATCCTTTAATATAACTTGTTATGAGAATTAGTCAGATTAAAGTAATTGTATTCACAGTTGCAGGATTGTTGATGGTCGGTTGTATGTTCAACAGTAACAATAAACTGAACCTGAATTTTGTTGATCCTTACATCGGTGGAATGGGTTACCTGCTTCATCCTACCCGACCAAATGTGCAATTGCCAAATCAAATGATAAGGATGCACCCTATGAGAGCCGACTATCTCGATGATCAGATCAGTTTTTTTCCTCTCACCATGATTTCGCACCGAAAAGGGGAACTTTTTGGCATATTACCCGGATCGGGGAATAAAGAAGGTGGAACTTGGAAGGAAAGACAAACTTATGATCACGACCTCGAAATAGTACGACCTTATTACTATTCAACTTATCTGATTGATGAAAACATTAAAGTGGAATTTACTCCCGGTAATAAGACAGGCTATTTTAGGTTTACCTTTTCTCCCGAAAGCGAAAAAACACTGAGACTTCATATTAATCAGGAAGGTCATTGGGATATTCTTCCTATGAATTCTGTTTCAGGTGAAGAAGTCTTCTTTGGAATGAAAGCATATATTTATGGTGAATTCAATCAGACCATTAAACCATTTTTGAAAGAAGAAACAAAAATCATCAAAAAAACAAATACAACACGGCAGGAACCAGTTGTCTGGATTGGATTTTCAAAGGAGCTGAATACACCGGTTGAGTTCAAATACGCTATTTCATTTATAAGCGTTGAACAGGCTAAAACAAATCTCAAAAATGAGATTTCGGATTGGAATTTTGAAAAAGTGAAAAACACTGGGGAGCAAGTCTGGACAAAAACCCTAAATCAGATAAAAGTAAAAGGTGGTACTGATGCGCAACGCAGGACGTTTTACACTTCATTATACAGGACTTATGAACGTATGGTGAACATAAATGAGTATGGCAGCTATTACAGTGCTTACGACCACCAGGTACACAAAACCGACCGTGATTTCTATGTTGACGACTGGGTGTGGGATACTTACCTCGCACAACATCCGTTGCGAATGGTACTTCAGCCACAAAAGGAAGCCGATATGCTGAATTCATATACCCTTATGTATGAACAGGGAGGATGGATGCCACAATTTCCGTTGCTTTATCAGGACGACCCCGCAATGAACGGATTCCATTCAACAATCGTTTTTCTTGATGCCTGGAGAAAAGGAATTCGCGGTTATGATGTGGAAAAATCATATCAGGGATTGCGTAAAAATGGTACTGAGGCAACAATGCTTCCCTGGCGAAATGGCTCAAAATGTCAACTTGATACTTTTTACTGTGAAAAAGGTTTTTATCCGGCATTAATGCCCGGAGAAAAAGAAACTGTAAGGCAGGTTCATGATTTTGAAAAACGTCAGAGTGTGGCTATTACGCTCGGTCACAGCTACGATGATTGGGCACTTTCGGAGATGGCAAAAGAACTGGGATATAAAGAAGATCAGGAATATTTCCATCAACAGTCCACTAACTACCGCAATTTATACCGTCCTGATAAGAAAATGATGTGGCCTAAGAATTACAAAGGAGAATGGATTGAAATAGACCCAAAATTTGACGGAGGTCCGGGTGGCCGCGATTACTACGATGAAAACAACGGATACACCTATCAATGGCAAGCACAACATGATATACATGGATTGATAAAATTGATGGGTGGCCGCGAAAAATTCATTTCAAATCTCGATCAACTATTCCGTGAAGATCTTGGAAGGACGAAATATCAGTTCTGGGCAAAATTTGCAGATGCAACCGGAATGGTAGGGCAGTTCTCGATGGGGAACGAACCAAGTTTCCATATTCCATATTTGTATAATTATGCAGGAGAACCCTGGAAAACTCAGAAACGAATAAGGTTTCTGCTTGACGTATGGTTTCAGGATAATATTTTCGGAATTCCCGGAGACGAAGACGGGGGCGGAATGACAGCTTTCGTTGTATTTTCGTCAATGGGGTTTTATCCGGTCACACCGGGGCTTCCTATCTACAATATCGGAAGTCCTGTTTTTGAGGAAGTAAACATTCAACTCGATAATGGTAAGACCTTTACCATGAAAGCAAAAAATTGCTCTAAGGTTAATAAATACATACAGTCGGCACGGATTAATGACATTCCTTTAGAAAGGCCGTGGTTTACCCATATTGATCTGATGAATGGAGCTATTATTCAATTAGAAATGGGGCCGTTGCCGAACAAGAATTGGGGAACATCGGCGGAGACAGCACCTCCTTCAAGTGTTGATTAGTTTTTTAACAACTTCAATAATGAAATTAACATTCAAACAATCAAGCTTTAAGCTTAGTATTATTTTCTTCGTTTTCTTTCTGAGTCTGCAATCTGCAATTTGCTCAATTTCAATTTGTTCGTGGAACGTTAAGGACTTTGGTAGTTCAAAAAGTGATCTCGAAATTGATTTCATTGCCTCTACGGTTCAAACTTATGATATTATTGCTATTCAGGAGGTTGTTGCAAAAAGTGGAGGCGCACAGGCTGTGGCCAGATTGATAGACTTTTTGAATAGGAAAGGACAAAGCTGGGATTATACTATCAGTAATCCAACCAGCAGTAGCAATGCTTACATGATTGAGCGATACGCTTTTATCTGGAATAAAAAGACAGTCACAAAGGTGGGTGATGCGTGGCTCGATAAATTTTATGCTGTTGATATTGACAGAGAACCTTTTTTTGCTACTTTTCGGAAAGAGGGGAAAGAGTTCACCGTAGTTAATTTTCATGCTATTCCAAAATCAAAAGATCCTGAAACCGAAATAAAATATTTTAAATCCTACCCTTCATTGTATCCAAGTCTGAATCTTGTTTTTTGCGGCGATTTTAATTGTCCGCAATCGAATACTGTTTTTACTCCCTTAAAAAAGATCGGTTTTAAGTCTGCTTTTATTGGACTAAAAACAACCCTGCGAATGAAATGTATTGACAATGATTGTCTGGCCTCAGAATTTGACAATTTTTATTATGACCCAAAGAAAACACTATTACTAAAATCGGGTGTTGTGCTTTTCTATCAAAATTTCTCTACGTTGGAAGATGCCAAACAAATTTCAGATCATCTTCCTATATTTCTGGTATTTGAATAAGCTTATAACCTGGAAATCAGAACAGTTTTGAAATACCGATTTAAGTAATGATCATGCAATTTGACATTGATAAACAGACCATTCGTGATCTGAATCTTTTTGAGGAAAGAACAAAAGAGAGATCTATCTTTTCAGTTTATAACCGGACCGCGACAAAAGGGGGACTGGAAATGATGCTTAAATTGTTTCGCACACCTGTCTCAGATATTGTATCACTGCAAAGTCGTAAAGAGGAGATTGAATTCTTTTTTTTGCATAATTGTGTTCTGAAACTTAAATCCCGTCATCTTGATTATATTGAGCATTACTTGATTAATGACAGGGTTCCGCTTCGAAACAACATAATAGATGCTGCCTATAATGGGTTTCTTAACAAGCTTTCGGCAGATGGTGACTACTGGATTATTTCGAACGGAATTCTTTATTCCATTAGGTTACTCTTCGATCTGAAATTGTTTGTCAACGAAAGCTTTTTATTAAAATTACCAGAAACATTAAGGGCAGATTTTGACCAGATAAAGACTTTCATCGGAACTAATATATTGAAAAACAGCTTTGATAAATTTCCTGAAGATATCAAAGATTTGACATTCGCGCAAATTAACAATTTAGATCATTTTATTCGGGTAACTAAAAAAATTGAATTCAGAGAGTTATTAAACATCGTTTATAAAATTGATGTCCTTCAGACCTTGAGCCTCATTATGAAAACTGATGGTTTTACTTTACCTGAATATGTCAGGGATTCGCAACCAATTTTTGAGGTCGTTGATGCTTTTTATCCCATTCTTGCCAATCCCGTCCCGAATAGCTTCTCATTTACTCAAAATTCAAGCCTATGTTTTATTACCGGTCCGAATATGGCCGGGAAATCAACTTTTCTGAAAACTATGGGATTAATGATTTACTTGGCTCATTTAGGTTTCCCTTTACCGGCAAAGAAAATGAAGACAACTGTTTTTGATGGCTTGTTTACCACTATAAATCTTACTGATAACCTTAATTTGGGATATAGTCATTTCTATTCCGAGGTTCATAGAGTCAAAGAAATCGTTGAAAAAATCAATACAGAACGAAACCTTTTTGTTATTTTTGATGAGTTGTTCCGAGGGACAAATGTAAAAGATGCTTATGACGCTTCGTTAATGATTATCTCTTCGTTGGCTAAAATCAGGCACAATATCTTCTTCATCTCTACACATCTTTTGGAAGTTGCAGAAAATCTTGAAACCAAAGATTCCATCATGTTTAAGTGTTTTGAATCGGAACTGGTTGATCAGTCACCAGTTTATGATTTCAAATTGAAGGAAGGGGTATCGAAAGAAAGAATAGGGATGACAATTATAAAGCGTGAAGGCATTTTAGGTATTTTGGAACAAATTATCGAAAAGCAGAAAATTTAAACCAGCGATATTTAGGCCATTACTCATATAGTAATCAGGCTATTGAAAAAGTTTTTAAGATATTCTGAATAAAACCAAAGTTTTACAGACATGGATAAAAGAGAAGCAATAAATAAAGTCAAAGAATACAGAATTTTACTCAAGAATCACTTTCCACTTGAAAAAGTTTACTTATTTTATGGAATAGAGATTTCCTAAAGCTTCACCGACTTTATTATAGTTTAATGGCTTTCGTCGTAATTTCTAATCTTGTTAATTACCTGTGCTTCTGATTCGTCGTACATCTCACGGATAAACTCATCATTAAAATTCATGGTGCGTTCTTCAAAACTCATGTCTTCAAGCCTGTCGAAAAGCCGTTCTTTGGCTATCTGGAGATCCTTACCATAAATGTGAAACGAATCGGCCTGCCAGTTTAGACGGCCCAATTTTACCGTTCTTCCTGTCTTTTCGGCAACACCGGCGGCAATCACTTCTTTGTTGAACTGTGTAAATCCAAACATATTCATAAAGTTAGCTCCCCAGGCATCGTTACTTCGGAATCGGATGTTGCAATTCAGCCAGTAAACACCCTCTTCATCTTCCAGAATGCGATACCATAACGATTGAAGGCACGGTGGATCGTAACAATCGTTATCAATATTTGGCATCCACGTAATCATCTGTGCATGACGTGTAAATGGCTGTTTCGATAACTTATCTATAACCGATTGAACCTGATCAATTTTGATAGGTCCAACTTCTTTTGATTCACCGTCAACCAATGCTTTCCATACCCCATAATTCTGTAGCCTGCTGTGATATGTATATTCCCACCGAGTATCGCTTTCGACATTCATATTTTTGATCCAGTGGTCTTTATATCCCTTTAATTCCATGACATATTCCTTCAGATCCTCAATTCCACCGGGGAAGGCCATGTGAATCATCGGATCAGTTTCCGGTTCCTCGATGGTGATATTAATGGTGCAATCCATACTTTCAGGATCCTCTGGTTTATCGTACTGAGTTTTAAACCGTGTCCCTTTTTCGTAAACAGCGATAAGTGCAGCTTCGTAAGCTTCTGCAAGCGTTCTCTTTGTAACAGCTATAACCGGAATATTTTTCATGCTCGAAAGAATTTTTGAATGTTAACTATAAACGGAAGGGCATTAATTCCGTTATTTGCAAAGCTATAAAAAAACAGATAAGATTGAAAAAACGGAGGATTTTTTTTGCAATTGTTTTTTTTATTGCTACGTTTACAAATCAAAATATTGGATTTATGACTTGAATTCAGTTAACTTTGTAAATGAATTTTGGAATAAACTGGGATCGCCTTGAAGACACTAAGGCGACCAAATTAAGACTTTTAAAACTTTATTAATCACTAAAAAAATTGAAATTATGGCATTTTGTAGCAATTGCGGAACTAAGTTTCTTGTGGGGGCAGTATTTTGTCCCGAATGTGGAGCAAAAAATTTAAGCATTGGTGGAGCAGGCGAGCAGGTTCCGTCACAAAACTATACTCCTCCACCACCGGCGCAATCACACTCAAGATATCAACCACAGCCTCAATCGGCGCCGCCTCCGCCTCAAACATCTCAACCGGTTCAGTATGCTCCGGTGAAGTTTGAAATCGAAAATAAGGAATTTCTTAAAATGATACGTGTCGAATTGCAGAACAGTGCTTTCAGGTATGAGTCAGGGGGAATGTATTACATGCGTGGCGACCTTCAATTGGAGGCGAATCTTCCATCGGTAGGTGGTTTTCTCAAGGCTATGGTAACAAAAGAACATGTGGTAAAACCTGTAATACGCGGTAGCGGAACAGTATATATGGAACCTACTTTCGGTGAATTCACAGTTCTTGAGCTTAAGGGAGAGGAGTGGATTATTGATAAGGGAGCCTATTATGCATCAGAAATGGGTATCGAAATTGGAGTATTCACCAACAAAGCATTCTCAAGCTTGTTCTCGGGAGAGGGTTTCTTTCAGACACGTTTAGCCGGTTATGGTAAAGTTGTTATTCTTTCAAACGGCCCATTGGAAGAGATTGAGCTGGTAAACGAAAAATTTGTTGTTGACGGTCCCATTGCAGTTGCTCGTACTGCGGGTATTAATCTTTCGATAGCCAAAGCAACAAAGGGTATGTTCAGCTCATTGACTTCAGGCGAAGGAATAGTTAATACATTTACAGGAAGTGGAAAGATTTATATTGCACCGGTAGCAAACCGATACATTACTCTTACCAATTCACTTTCTATGATTAATCGTAATGTATTGTCAATCAGAAATAAAGGCTGATCTGTGATTTTTCAATAGTAGTTTTTGCTTTATTGGTTTTCATTTTCATCATTCAAACGTTTAACCGAGCATGAAACATATAAATTTGGTTTTAGTTTTTCTACTTGCTTCAATTACTTTGACTTATGGTCAAACAAGTCAGTCCGGTAATGAAGATAAGTCTGGTCTTATTGATTGTGCTGCCCGCTTCAATTCTTTTTCAGGACAAGTTGAGGTGCGTCATAGTGCAAATTCGAATGATTGGAATGTCGCTCAGTCAGGAATGGTGCTTTATGGCAACGACCATATAAGAACCGGCCCAGGAAGTTCGGCAATCCTCACTTTTCCCGATAAGTACATATTGGCTGCCAAAGCTAAAACCGAGTTTATTATCAATTCATCAGAGAGTAAAACCGGTCAACTTAAACTAATGAATGGTATCATTATGGCAAACGTAAAGAACGTGAATAATGATGAGACATTAGAAATTGATATGAATTATGCAGTTGTAAGGTTTAAAGTGGGCACGGTTATCCTTGAATCTTCAGATGAGGTATCAACACTAAAGGTTATTGAGGGTGCGATTAATTTTACTTCAAAAGCTGATGGCAAATCTGTCGAGGTAAGTGATGGGCAGTTTGTTCAGGCGAACTCACAAGGGGTAAGCACTCCGGCGCAGACTGATTTGACGTTGGAAAAATTGGAATGGTCACACTTCAAGACAATTGCGGCACAAAATCCTGTGATTCAAATTGAAAAAACCGCTCCACCGACTGAAAAAATCAAAAGTGATCCGCTCCTTATTCCCATAAGCTGGTATGCCATTGCGGCAATCTGTATCCTGCTTTTAGGATTAGGTATTGTATTGATCTTCAGAATGAGAAGAAGCAGAGCTGTAAGTCCTGCTGCAAGACCTGCCGGAATCCATCCCAATTCCCCTTCAACTGCGATTAAGACTTGTCGTAATTGCGGTACTCCCTTTCCTGAACAAACAAAATTTTGCAGTAAATGCGGCGAAATGGTGATGTCCTCAGTTCAACAACCTTCCAATCATGTGGTTGCAGCTCCTTTATGCAAATCATGCGGCACAGTTATAACACCGGGAGTGAAATTCTGCATCAGTTGCGGCAAGGCGGTATAAGCTAATAAAAAATGCCTGCTGAGAAACTCAGCAGGCATTAAATACATTCAAAGAATTAATCCCCAAATAATGCCAGACCTAAAGCATAATTTGGCCTCCATTCACTGGAAGGTAATTCCCTGTTATATGTTTTGTTTCGTCTGAAGCATACAACAAAATGGCACCTGCTACATCTTCGGGTAATCCAATTTTTCTTAGCGGAGTATTATTGGCAATTGCTTCTTTATGTGCTTGCGGCATAAACTTTGTTGCATCAGTGAGAGTTAGACCTGGAGCCACAACATTTACACGTATTCCAACAGGACCAAGTTCAAAAGCTAACGCCCTTGCAAAACCATCCAAAGCAGATTTTGCTGTGGAATGTGTTGAAAACCCATATCCGGGATTTCGTGATAATCCACTTGAAATAATGATTATTGAACCGGTGTTCCTTGCAATCATAGAAGGTAGAACCGCTTTGATTGTCCAGTAGCTACCTTTAACTTCTCTAAGAATTTTGTTTTCAAAATCTTCCCAGGTTTGTTCCATAAATGGTGCCATTTTAAAGTTTGCACCGGCGTTTAATACCAAAACATCAATTTTACCAAGCTGTTTTTCTACTTCTGCCACCATTCGTTCCGATTCCAATTGGTCGAACACGTTAGCTTTCACAGAAATAGCCTTGCCATTATTACTTATAATAGTGTCAACTATTTTTTGAGCTTCTTCGACACTATTATTGTAATTTACAGCCACATCGGCACCATGTTTGGCAAGTTTCAATGCTGTAGCTGCACCAATTCCTCTGCTTGCTCCTGTAACGAGCGCAATTTTCCCTTTTAAAAGCATAATTTCTCCTTTCTTTAAAATTAATAACTAAAATTACTCTTTTTGCTGAACTTAAAAGCTGATCACAGCCTAAATATTTTGGCTTGGGTCATTTTCTTTAATGTATTTGAGCAGCATTTCTCCAAATTCCGAACAAAAAACCAAACTTTCGTAGTTGTAGTTTTGATTGTTTAAATACTGTAAAATAAGCCATTCCCTGTGACCTTTTCCAGGTTTTATTCCGCAAAAGAAAAATCCCATATTTTCAAAATCATTACATAATTCCGAAGTTTCAGGACAATCCAAGGGAACATATAAAAAAACAGTTTCTATACGGTTTATACAAAATGTTTTCAATGTATGGTGAATATTCTCTTTCACATCCTTCCCATATTTGCAAATGTGAATATGAGCGCAAAAATGTGCATCTTTATGAATTTCTATGATCGCTGTTTCTTCAGTTGAAATATTTTTGCGGTTAGAAATTTCTAATATTCGATTGGAAATACCCAGATTTTTATATATTTTCCCAATAATATTTTTATGTTTTTCAGGTACAAATATGTTCTTATTTTTATTATCTTTAAAATAATAAAACATTAGTATATAGGAGGCTCTGACTTTATTTGAAATGTTAATTTGATTCAATTCAAGTGATATTAATTTCGAAATATATAATGCCGATTCTCTTAAACCCTTTTTATACGCAGCTCTTTGGGAATATGGATGTGCCGTTAAAGCATAGCCACAAATACCTGAAAATTCCATTCCTATCATCTCCTGAAATTGATATTCTAAAATATCCTTCAGGCAACCGGCACCGCGATAAGCTGGATTTACAAAAGCTACACCTATTTCGCACAAATCTGAATCAATCTCCGGTATATTTGCAGAATGGCCAATGATTTCTTCATTGGCTTTATTAACTGCAACATAACTCATTAATTGGTTTGTTAAATTGAGTTGCTTTACACGGTCAGGAAAATAAATATATTCATAAATATACGACTGTTTATAAGCATAATATGCAAGTTTTGAAATGGCATGAGCTTCAAAAGGATGAAGCCGCCTAACGTAAAACTCGAAATCAGTTACTTTGGCAATTTCCGCATCATCACTAATAACTTCGTTGTCTTTAACAAGAGCCGTTTCCGCTGAAAGGTACTTTTCAATTTCAATTTCCTGTCCTTCTTTTCCTTTGTTGGTATATTTGATATTATCGGCAAATTTCTTAATAAGTAATGTGCCAAGCCCATTAACATTTTGGGTTAAAATCTGCTCTATACTTACATTTTCATAAGATTTTATCGTTTCCACATCCAGCGGAATACCATTTGATTTAATGCGGATGCCTATACCGAGTGTTGTACTTTCAATATCAACCACAATATTTTCACTTTGACCCGGCATATAATCAAACTTAATCACATTGCTTAATACTTCTTCAAGAATAAGCTCAATGTGGCTACATTCTTTTTCACTAAAACCCAGAATTTTTGCATAAGAAACTGCACCTGACATTACTACAACGATCAATTTAATATCGTTAGGAATTGCTATTGATACTTTTTCCATTAATATATTAATTTAAATATGTACTAAATTAGAATTATTTTCATGCCTCGCTATTATTAAATCTTTCAATACTGTCGTTAACCCACTCTATTAACTTCTGATTTTTATAATCAAACCACATTTTTCGGTATTCGCCTGAATTTTCAATAACAAATTTGAATTCTCTAAATGGCTTCTTTCTGTTTAATGCGGCTATTAGTTTATTTTTAAGGTTGTTTGAATCAGACAGGGATTCTGTGAACCCCTCCATTATTTGGAATGAATCATAAGATTCCATTTGGTCTATTTCATAATAGTCCAAAAAATTGTCGTCAAGCTTTTCCATTTCTTCTTCCCATGGTTCTGTGTCAATTCCTATGTTTTTGAATGTGTCGGGAAAGGTCAAAATTTCACCATTTTCCTTATGAATAAAGCATCTTAACCCTGAGTCTAACTCTTCAGGAATTTCTTTTATTTGTTGTTGTGTCAATTGTATCATTTATTCTTAAAAATTAGTTTTACAAATTAACGGAAACTATAACAAATTTGGCTCTATGACGATCTGTATGGGTTCTAATATTTTGCTCCTCATGGCCATAAAAGCTGTGGAAGTAGTTACCCTTGTTTTAAAAGTGTCCTAAAACTCTGTGGCCCTCTGTGGCTACTCAGTGGTTCTCTGTGTAACTTATTGTATCACAGAGTTACACGGAGGTTACACAGAGTTTCACAGAGATAAAAAAGCATAATTAGTAAACTTTTTAGACAGCCTCTGTTAAGGTAATTCAGAACATCTGGGCTATTGTCATATATCTATGTTACCTATACGAAACGATATAGAGCCCAAAAACAAATAATGATTACGCTACTTTCTGTTTATATAAATGCTGTTGAAACTCTATAAACAGGCGGCTGATGTTTGCTACGTCACCCAGAATGTCTTTTGCATCTTCTAACGAATGATATTTGTTTGTTAGCAAGATTGGGAGTTTCTCCTGGTCAAGTTCCTCAACACCGGTTTCAATGTATTTACTCAACACAAATTCAATAAACTCTTTCTGTTTATCGTTTAGCAATGCTATAATAGTGGCCTGTGATGCTGCGACCCTTGCTTCTCTTGTCATTGATTGATAGTTACCGTTAAATACATATTCCAATACATCAAAGAGATCACTCTTCTCCATATTAACTAAAGATTGTACTATCAATAAATCGCTTTTGGGGTAACCTGCTGCAGCTAATTTTTCTAATAATGTTCTTCTTGTCAACGGATTGCTCCAGAGTGTTCTTAACTCATCTTCACTTTTAAAAAGGAGAGGTAATTCACCAAGCAGATTATTCAAAAACTCCTCGGCTGAAATTGGTCTTCCATCTGCACTCCAAAACGATGTGGAAATCATTGATTGAATTTCACGCTCTTTTCCGTCTCGCAATTTTACTTTTATCTTTTGTCGCTTATTGCAATTGCACGGATATTCACCACATACCTCACAAGGTTCTTTGGGTTTTTGGGTGCATGTACAAGGCGACTGTCTGCAAATTTTACAAGGTGGCGGAGGTGGTGTAGGTATGCTCTGACACTCACATACTAATTTTCCGCATACATTACAAGGTTCTGCTTCACCATCCCATTCAGGGTCCGAAAAGTGGTGATAAGCATCAACATAATCATAAATGGTAAAAAACTCCTTACCATCAAACAAACGAGTACCACGACCTACTATTTGCTTAAACTCTATCATTGAGTTTACCGGGCGCATTAAAACAATATTACGAATGTTTCTGGCATCAACACCGGTTGATAATTTTTGCGAAGTAGTAAGTATGGTTGGAATCGTTTTTTCGTTGTCCTGAAACTCGCGTAAAAACTGTTCACCTATTTCACCATCATTGGCAGTAACCCGAACACAATAATTTGGGTTGGTTGATTTTTTGTATTGGTTTACTAAATCCCTGATTAACGCTGCATGAGGTTGATTGGCGCAAAAAATTATAGCTTTTTCTTTCTGATTGGCTTCGCTCAAATAAATGCGAACCCGTACAGATTCTCTTTCAACTATTTCAATAGTTCTATTAAAATCGGGTTCGGTATAAGTTTTACCTTCCTCAATTTCACCTTCAATTATTTGGTCATCACTGGTATAGATATATTCATCAATTGTTGTCTTAATACGTTTTACCTTGAATGGTGTAAGGAAACCATCGTTAATACCCTCCTTTAGCGAATAAACATAAACCGGCTCACCAAAGTATTTGTAAGTATCAACATTATCTTGTCGTTTGGGAGTTGCTGTTAAGCCCAACTGGACTGCCGGAGAAAAATATTCTAAAATACCTCTCCAGTTACTTTCGTCGTTTGCACCACCACGATGACATTCATCAATAATAATAAAATCAAAATAATCTTTGGGGTACTGCCCAAAATTGTATTGTTCACTTCCATAAGCTGCAATTGGTTCTGCTGCAATAGGAAGCGGTTTTAAAGGTTCAATTTTCTTTACAAAACTACTGCTCGTCATAAAGGTTTGAAAAATGGTAAAGAAAATACTTCCGTTTGTTGGTACAGTTCCTTTTTTCTTTATCTCACCCGGCTTAATTCGCACCAAAGCATCTTCGGGAAAAGCTGTAAATGAGTTGTATGCCTGGTCGGCTAATATGTTTCTATCAGCTAAAAATAATATACGAAGTCGGCGACTTCCATCGCGCTTTAAGTTCCAACGGGTTTGAAATAACTTCCATGCTATTTGAAATGCAATAGCCGTTTTGCCGGTACCGGTAGCGAGGGTTAATAAAATACGTTCTTTACCATTGGCAATCGCCTCAATAGTATTGCGAACTGCAATTTCCTGATAATATCGCAATTGCCAGGTGCCACCTTTATCTTCAAATGGAATGGCAGCAAATTTTAAACGCCATTCGTTAATTGGTTTGAATATAGTAAGGGCTTTTGTTGGTTCACCGGCAGGATATGTTTTATTCCAAAGTTCGTCGGGTGTAAGGAAATTGTCAACCAAACCTTCAACACCGGTTTTCATATTTATGCTGTAAATCTCTCTGCCGTTGGTTGAGTATGTAGTTTCCAATTTTAATTTTTCGGCATATTGTTTGGCTTGTGCAACACCTTCACCAACTTCTAAATCAACGCTTTTGGCCTCTACAACAGCAAGTTTGATGCCTTTGTAAACCAATACATAATCGGCAATAATTTTTTTAGACCTACCGCCACCAGTTTGAATTTTACCGTCAGCAATGTTGTATTCACGAAGGATTTTAGAACCTTCAACAACGCCCCAACCGCGTGCCTTTAACAGGGGATCTATAAGTTCTGCTCTTGTTTCTGATTCGTTCATAATGTTTGTTTTACTCCTAAAGAGATGTAATAATTATAGCCAATGAATAACCCGTAATTAAATAACCACAAAGGTGTGATTTATATTAATCTATCCATTCAAATAAATATTTTTCGTTGTAGTCAATTTCAAATTTTTGAAGAAATTCAATATATTCTTCTTTAAATGTTTTCTTCCTGTGGTGTTCCTCCTGATTAGCAATATACTGATAGACGTTGTCAATTTGCGAATGGGAATAGGAAAACGCTCCATATCCTTCTTGCCACGAGAATTTTCCTTTCAGAAATTTTTGATCATTGATAAAATTGGAAGAATTGTTTTTAATATCTCTGATCAAATCCGATATGTTCATTGCAGGTTTTAATCCAACAAAAACATGAACGTGATCTGAAACGCCATTAACAATTATGGGTTTTTGATTTTTACCTTTTACAATGCCTGCCATATATTTAAAAACTTCTTCTCGCCACGGTTGTTGCAACAGGTTTTCTCTGCCCTTTACTGCAAATACATACTGAATATAGATTTGTGAAAATGCGTCTGCCATATTATTGAAATTTAAATGTTTATATCCGAAGTGGTGATAAATTATAGATTTGAGATTGAAAATTGCCGCTAAACCCCAGAGGGGTGACAATATTATAGAATTGAGATTGAAGTTTGCCGCTAAACCCCAGCGGGGTGAAAATATTATAGATATGGGATTGAAAATTGCCGCCGAACCCCAGCGGGGTGACAATATTATAGATTTGGAATTGAAAATTACCGTTGAACCCCAGAGGGGTGACAATATTATAGAATTGAGATTTAAGTTTGCCGCCGAACCCCAGCGGGGTGAAAATATTATGGATATGTGATTGAAAATTGCCGTTGAACCCCAGCGGGGTGACAATATTATAGAATTGAGTTTGAAGTTTGCCGCCGAACCCCAGCGGGGTGACAATATTATAGATATGGAATTGAAAATTACCGTTGAACCCCAGCGGGGTGAAAATATTATAGAATTGAGATTGAAGTTTGCCGCTAAACCCCAGCGGGGTGAAAATATTATAGATATGGGATTGAAAATTGCCGTTGAACCCCAGCGGGGTGACAGTATTATGGATATGTGATTGAAAATTGCCGTTGAACCCCAGAGGGGTGGCATTTATTTCACCCCTCCGGGGTTTTATTTGATATGGTTTTGTCATTGTTATAATCATGTCATCCCTCTGGGATTTTGCCGTATTCAATTTATTTCGTTTTCCATAATCTTGTCATCCCTCTGGGATTTTGCCGTTATTTTTATTGTCATTGTTATAATCATGTCATCCCTTTGGGATTTTGCCGTATGCAATTTATTTCGTTTTCTATAATCCTGTCATCCCTCTGGGATTTTTCTGCATTCAATTTATTTCGTTTTCCATAATCTTATCATCCCTCTGGGATTTTGCCGTATGCAATTTATTTCGTTTTCCATAATCTTATCATCCCTCTGGGATTTTTCTGCATTCAATTTATCCGTTCTCTATAATCTTGTCATCCCTCTGGGATTTTGCCGTATTTAATTCCCCATTAAACGCCTTCTGCAAAATGCTCTTTTTCAACTCTTCCAAATTATTTATTTTGGTTTGATAAATGGCTTCTAATTTCTTGGTTTCAGCTGATAAAGCATCAAGTTTTTGAACAATGGCTTGTTGGGCTTTTAATGGTGGTAACGCAAAAC
>CAILKW010000363.1 GCA_903834845.1 uncultured Bacteroidia bacterium
GCTTTAGATTAAAGGCTGAAAGTTGACCTCCTCCAATGGAAATAAGATACTGTACAGACTATATGATTTTCTCTCCCTGAAAGTTAAAACCTCCCAGATCCCGGACCTTTACATCAAAGTATATATCTTTTTTCTCTCCCGGATTGATTTTAACCCGTTGGAATCCTTTGAGTGACCGAAGGGGTTCGCCATTCTGATTTCCAATTCCTGAAACATATAATATCCCAATCTCTTCCTTTTCCGGAATGGCAGCCTGACCAGGTAACTGAATAAAATAAGCCATTAGGATTACTATAATCCGTTTCAGCGAGGAGAATTTATAAAAAGTTTGATGCGTTTTCATCTTATAAATGTTTTTGTGAAATTTTCAATTACTCTATCAATTCTTATTCTATAATTTTAATTCCAGAGCAATTCAGACTTGTTTCTACTTTTTCGGCTCCAAAGTTATTGCCCGAAATTTCGATATTTGCGCCATATTCTATCCATACAGCTGGTGTAGAACTTATTACCCTGTTGTTCCGAACTTTAACGCCATCAACACTACTCAAATAAAAAGCTGGTTTGGTGTGTCCAATTACATAATTGTCTTCAATCGTCAAATTGCGATGAATCCCAACCATGGGTTGTTCAGCCTCAGTTTCCACTGTGACGGCCATGGCATCAGTATAGCCGGTAAAGCCATTCCCACAATTAATAAAATTATTTTTACGAATCACAACATCGCGTGTGCCTATCGACTCCATCCATGGGTAAGCAGTATCTACATGTATTCCCTGTCCGGTGCAATGTTCAAATAGATTGTTTTCAACCAACACGCCTCTTGTTTGCACCAAAATTCCGCGCCCACGCACATCCTTTACTGTATTGTTAGTGAATTTTAGTTTCGGATGTTTGGATAAATTGGCAATCAAATCCGACGGATCCCAATCCTTGGGCAAAGGGCGGTCGAACTCCATGATGGTTTCACGGGTTTCTTCGTTGTAACTTGTATTTTTAATGATAGCCGAATTATAGCCAAACAAAGTGCTTTTCCGGATAAACTCTACTTTATCGCCCACATCGGGAAATTCCTTGTATTTAACGCCCGGGTCGAATGAGAACATCACATATACCCTCACTTTAGTGTCACTAAGTTTTTCAGCAACGGTGTAATAATAACTTCGCACATTGGTTACATCGTCACCCATGCCTTGAAAATAGCAACTATCAATACTTACTGTTCCGGTACAACTTATAAAATGAGTGGCATCAACTCCATTGGACATCGTACGTTTACCTGAAGGAAGTACACGATATTGCTTCAGTTCAATATTTTTTGTTCGCTGACCGATTATCCCCATCCCGCAGGAATTCTGAAGTGTAAGATTGCGAATTCGCACATTTTCACAATCGAACAGCGAAATGCCTTCTGTCAAATGATATGAATGTCGTATTGAAATTTTTTCCCCTGCTTTTACAAATTTGGCATCACTGGATGTAAATCGTATACGCTGTGGCGCAACCAACTGAACATTACTGACTTTAGTAAACGGGCAAACCCCGGTTAATCGACCTGTTTGAGGACTGGTAGTTTGAAACGATACAATAGGCTCACCGCCCTTTAGAGGGAACTCCGGAAATATATCAACCTCAAGCATATTTGCCTTCAACAAGCGTACAATCCCTTCTGAAAATAGTGGTCTCTCCCAATCAATTATAAGGTTTTTCACCTCAATATTCTTCGAATTGTTGAAATCAAACGGACGTATCAATCCATTGAAAATCAACTTTGAGCCATTGCCTTCAACAACAATCTTATTCATTCCTGCAAATGTAAATGGCGAGGGAACACCGGTTGGCCTTACACGTTGGGGTATCTTTTGGGTAAGTATGTCATCGAACAACTTGTCGCCAACTTCACAACGTATTGGATATGTGCCCTTTGGAATTACCAGGATACAACTCTTTAAACTATTTGCATTTTCAGTTGCCTTTCTCAAAATCAGCATATTACTATAAGCTGCCTCCGATGCTTCACTTAACCCTTTTACTTCGATTGTAGTAATACCATTAATTTTTTCCTCGGTATAAACTACCTTTCCGCTAAAAACTTTTTGAGCAAAATTGAGCATTATGGGAATAAATTTATCCGCATATTTCTCATCGTAATGCTTAGCACCTTCCAAAATATGTAGTTCGTTGTAAACTCTCACCCAATTAAGTTCTTCGGATAGTTTTTGGCTTGTTGAAATAGGCACAACATTATCAGCCGTACCGTGAATAATACATGTTGGAGGCACCTTAGGTCCTAATGGCAACGGAAAAACAGCTTCATCCCAACCCGGATTGTGAGTATAGGCTGGTCTAACTGGACTTAAACCGCCCCATAAATTGATACAACCAGCTAGTCTTGTTTGTTCCGGATCTGTATAAGCAACATTAACAGCAATGGCGCCTCCTGCGGAATCTCCAGCAATAAATATTTTCTTCTTATCAATAGATAACTTAGCTGAGTTTTCTTTAATCCATTCAACTGCCTTTAATACATCTGTAATGGCAGTATCCTTTCCCATATTAAGCCTATAATTGACAGAAAAAGCATAGAAACCTGATTTTGCTATTTCATGCGCCATTTTTACATATAGTGACTGGCTCTTATCTCCGCTACCAAATCCACCTCCATGAACCAAAATTATTGCAGCTTTTTTTGCTAGTTTTGAATCATAACTATGATATACATCCATTTTGAGAGGTTCTTTGATATTTCTTTCCTTTGAAACCTCACAGTAGATAATTTCCTCCCTTTGAATTTTTGTTTCTTTTTGATCAAAGGATGCAAAGATCAGATCCACAATTATGAACAAAAACCAAAATAAAATTTTTCTTTTCATTATAATTATTTATATTATATATATATCAAAAATTGACGCTGGCACATTCGAATTCGGATGTTCGAATTCGAACTTTAGGAGTCTGGTTTTCAAACCTTTTTCAGGAGCCCATCTATTTATAGTTTGATGATTATCTGAGCATTCGAAAATGATCTCTCTATTCTCATCTATAATCTTGTATTTCTGAATGCAGAAAGGAATTACATCTTCAGGATGACTCATTTGTGACGATTCCATCGGGTGATCAAAATCGGTGTCAAAAAAGAGATTAACCGAACTAATTTCTTTCGGCTCATCCCATTGCAGGGTAAGCGATGGATTGGAATCGTTCCAATCAGCAGCCCAGGCATTTGCCCGGATATAAGGACGGGTAAATCCGTTGACGATGTTCCGGGCGGCAAAACAATCCAATGCCGGAGAAATGGTCATTGCCAGATTTTGCCCTTGGGGGCGGCGATCGGGACACCAAAATTCGAATGAATCAAATACACTACCTGCGGGAGGTATTTGCCTTCCGTAATTATTTACAGCAGGATTTGTCTTATTGAAGACTGAAACAAGACCTGAAATACGTTTTTCACTACAGCGAATTTTAATATCCGGATTACTCCTGAAAATAACGAAAGCATATTGATCGTTCGTTAAAGTTTTAGAAAACGAAATAGTAACCTTCTGAACACCTTGGTGAAGAGTGATGGATTGCTTTTCAATCAGAACATCAGGTGTATAATTGAAAACTTTTGAACTGACTTGCAATTCTGCTTCCAGAAGGGTATCCGCCAAAGCATCAACCGAAATACCAAAACTGTACTGAATATCTTTTCTTAATGGAAGAAGCTGACCGGCAGCGATATTTAAGTCGAACCATTCGCCATCGAACGGGAGAAGATCAACTACCAGTTCGCTTGATGCACAAATTGTTGCTGAAGCAGCAAGGTTTTTGCTTTGATCGATAGGCAGACCCGGAATACTTTGGCCAGCAATATTTAGGTTATCCTGAAGAATTTTGATTTTTTCGGGACCGCTAAAGTCGGCAGGCGCCAGATTCATCGTTTGGCATAGTGCGGCTGCCATTCCAACAACCTGGCCGCCATGCCCCGATGTTGCCATCACCCGCGTAGAACCAAAGGCTACGTGCGAAGCGCTGATCAATCGTCCGGCGATAAACATGTTTTTAATGTCTTTGCTGATAAAGCAGCGGTACGGGATTTCATAGATCCCTTTGGAATGGTATTGATTACAACCTGGAAGTTCTGAAAATACACCATCAGCCGGATGTAAATCTATCGCCCAGCCCCCGAACGAAACAGCATCGTAAAAATGAGTTTGCTCAACGATATCCTGTTGCTTCAGCATGTATGGGCCTTCAAATCTCCGGCTTTCGCGCTTGCCTGGAATCGTACCCACCCATTCGAGCGAAAGATTTTCGGCTTCCAGAAAATTTCCGGAGTTTTTAATGTAGTCCCAAACTCCATAGATTACGCTCCATAGTTCCCATTTGATTCCTTCGGTATCGAGGATGGTGTCTCCCCGGCCCCCAAACTCGAACCACCAGAAATTGCATCCCATCTGGCCGGTTTTTATATTCATGAAGCGAGGAATTTTAGTTATATCTTTTAGTGCAAACGAAGGAGCAATGTATTTGACTGGGTTGCCGGTGTCTTTGCTGTAGAAATACATAGTGTGCCCTAAAAGTTCGCCATACTCTTTTGCGGGAGTAAAACCTTCGCCAAATTCGCCTTTGCTCTCGGCACCCATACGAAAAGATGCGCCAGCTTTGTAGCCAACGACACCATCACCCGAAGCATCGCAAAACAACGGCGCACTAATGGTATATTCGGTTGAGTTTTGGCTGCAAAAGGCTTCCACCGAAGAAATAGTCATATCGTCTTTCTTTTCCAAATCGAAAACCACGGTATTGAGCAGCAGCGTTATATTTGGCTCGCTGGTAACCTTTTCCAGAAGAATAGTGTCAAATATTACGGCATTCCCTTCTTTGTTGCGGTAAAGATTTTCAACCAGAATCTCGTCGATAACCCCTCCTTCGCGACTCCACCGGTTATTGTTGCCCAAATGCGAAGTTGCTCCCAAAATCCAAAGCCGAACTTCACTAGATCCGTTTCCTCCAAGAACCGGCCTGTCCTGAACCAGAATGACTTTGATTCCGTTGCGGGCAGCAGTAATGGCAGCGCAGGTTCCGGCCATTCCACCGCCAACCACAACCAGGTCGGAATTGAGCATAACTTGGGAATTTCTCCTAACTATAGGAGATAAATCTTCTCGTATCATAAATTGTAAGTTATTTTATTATAAGGTCTTATATAATATTCGAAATCCGATCAGAAGCAAGAAGAAGGCCATCCCCAAAACATAGATTTTCCCGCCAGTCGCCAAAATTCCAAGCCCTACTATGATTGAACCAGTAGCAAGAATACCTATAGAAATCATTCGCTTTCCAAACTGATTCTCACCATTCGAGTCTACTTCTGAGTTCATTGGGTCGGCCTTTGCCAAAGCTTTGTTAACCAAATAATGCTGGTAATTTTCAAATTCAGTTTCCGGCGATTTTATTAACTGTAGCCAGATTTCAAATAGTATAATAATCGAAATCGGTACCAGAGCTCCCATTACCATTTCAGTTGCCCGGGAAAGCGAGTGCCCAACCACTGACGGAATCACAAATTTATAGGCCAGCGCAACAACCAGTGCCAGAATGGTGGTCGTCAATACAGTGTAGCTATTTTGCTTTTTCGAGAACAGGGTCCAAATCAGGGGAAAATACATGGCTCCTCCTGTAATGGAAGCTACACTCAAAATGACATTGGTGGCCCCACCCATCAGTGGAACCAGCATTCCCATCAGGATGACCACTAACCCCATTACCAAAGTGGAGAACCGCGCTACACGCATCAGTAATTTTTGAGACGACTGCGGGTAAATATTTTTGAACAAATCGTTGGTTATTACTCCGGCAGAGATATTCAGAAAACCCTGTACCGAACTGTTTGTAGCAAACACCAGGCTAATGGTAATCAGCCCAAGCATTCCTGAAGGTAACGCTGCTTTGGCCATTTGCATATAAGCTTGTTCGTTTTCAATTCCCACCAAACCAGGATTAACTGCACGATAAATCATCGGTGGCAACATCCAGATGACTGGACTTATGATGTAAAACAAGCCGAATAAAATACCAACCTTTTTTGATTCTTTTGGCGACGCGACGCTGGTATAACGCTGAATGAAACTCCACTGACCTCCCAGGTAAAAAATATTGTAGAACAGGAAGCCCAACAGGAAACTAATGGTATATTTCTGATCGCTGAACTTGAAAAAATCGGGAAGGTTTTGAGCATGTATTGTGTTTACAAACGAAGTAACTCCGCCAACTTTATCGAACGCCAAAGGCAGTAGTATCAATCCGGCTGAAAGTAGAATAATAAATTGCAATACGTCGGTTACAACCACAGCCCACAGTCCTCCAAAAGTAGTATACAAAATTACTATTGCACCCAATAGTCCAACCCACCAATACAAGGATATTCCCGTGGTGATTTGTAAAATCAGAGCCACAGCATAAAGACAAACGCCTTTCAGGAAAACCATAATAAAAAGGTAGATGTAAGAATAGGTCTTTTGTGTCCGGATTCCCAACCGGTTGCAAATGTATTCGGCTGCTGTTAAAGACTTTGTTTTGTGCCATTTCGGGGCAATCAGGTAACCAACCACCAACCCGGCAACCGACATGGCCCATTGTATGGAAATGGCCACCCAACCTGAAGAATAAGCGATGGATCCCCATACCACGAATGTACTAGCCGACACAAAACCCATAAACAGTGATAAACTGTTTATCCACCAGGGCACAGCTCCTCCTGCCGCGAAAAAGGAAACCATATCACTTCCTGATTTTCGGGAAAAAGACAATCCAATGAAAACGATCAAGAGAGAAAAAAGAACAATAACTATGTAGTCTATTCCGGTCATAAAAGCATGCTAATTATAGAATTAAACTAAACAACAAATATTGGTTTATGTAATTCATAAAATTGAAGTATAAAAACCATTGTACAAATACCTTAAAGACCGTAACTTATTCTAATAGGGACGGAAGCAGGCATATCAATTTTAAATTTCCCATTTTCAATTTTACATGGTATAAGTTCTCCAACACCCTTTTTAGTTAAAGTGACCGCTTTCAGTTTCGAATTATCCAACCAACCATTGGGCGAATCATATTCCATTAAACCACCTTCAAGTGAAAATGCCAAATATGTACTTGGCTTAACTCCTTCAATAAATGTTGTCCAATCTTTACCAATAACTTTACCTTTATAAACTATCTCATAACATTTAGTTTTCTTGTCAACCATTACATGGCTATTATTTGTATATTTAATAAAATATGAATCATCTACTTCAGAATAATCTTCCCATTTTTCGTCATACAATTTATTCATGGGCATATTTTGAAGATAAGTCATCTTAATAAACTTGTAATCTTCTTTTTCGAGTTCGAAGCCAAATCGACTACCTGTAATAAATTGATCTAATATCTGATTGCTTTTAATCGTATCAGAACTAGTAGAATTATAGCCAATTGTACCATGATAGATCGCTGGGATTAAAGGAATAAACTTTTCATCTGTGAAATAACGACCCTGAGGGTTCATCCTTGTATGGTAGGCATAAGAAATGTGTCCAACAAAAGGATGACTTAAAATTTCACTCGAAACGTCAACGCCATATTTGTTGTACTCCTTTATCAAATTAAGTTTTGCTAAATAATTAGTATGGGCTGAAGCTGGATAAACAGAATCAAAATCATACCGCAATGGCTCCGATGATAGAACATCAAAATGAGTGACATCTTTAATATTGAACATTGACATCATTTTAGCTATCCTTTCTTTAGCCTTACCTGTCTCCCAATACTTGTGCTGGCCAATTATATAGCTTTGTCCTGCAGTCCAAAACCATCCTTTCCAGTCCTTCCCATATGCATCCTTGGCAATTACAGTAGTATCATTATACCTGGTTTTGTAAATTTCATCATAATTATCATAAAATTGAACCCAGGCATTAAAACTACGTGTACTTTTTAATAAATCTAATAATTCATTCATCGTTCCTGCCCTGTGATCTGTTCCTGAAGTAAATGATGCAGGAAAGCCTATCAATTCTCGTTTATCGTCCTGGTATTTAAACCAACCGAATAAATGCATTATCTGACGGTATCCATCTAATAAATTTGAATAATTCGACAACACTTCTTTAACTTTATTAAACCTCATCCCCCTGTTTAATCTTGTGATGGAATATGGAGAATCTTCTTTAACCTGCCATGGTTGTGGCTCAGGGCCACCAGTATTATAATATAGACCGAATACCGAATTGCGAAATTTCTCTTTTGATACACCTTTAAGGTCCTTTCTGAGATATTTAGCAACATCCATCCAAGAAAATTCACCAACAGAATCATCTAAAAAAGTTAGTGTTAATTCATGCACATTGGGAACTTGAATAGATCGAACCCTATTTTTACCAGCTATTCTATTACATATTGAACCACCAACAATAGCACTTTTTACACTGTTAACTTCCTCAATCATTGTATATAGGCGGTCATCCAGACAGGTAGATTCGAATACTGCTGCATTTTGGGTATCGTAAATACCTACGGCATTGCGAATATCATAATGAGAATCAAAGCCCATTGGATGTGAATTTTGTAGAGAAATAAGCTTCCCGCCCCCTAAGAAACTAACAATATTCGCATCCAAATTTGAAGTAGAATAAATGGAAGGGAATCTCACTTCCAACAACTCATAATTTAGATTTTCTTTTACTTTTCCAAGCTCATAGATTATACTTCGTTCATTTACATTAATTTTTATCTCAAAGTCAGCAATATTTCTTTTGTCAAATTGGATAGACCCATTGTATATAATACTATCTTTTCCATAGGCTAATGATTTGTATTTTACACTTACATCTTTGCTGTTACTTGTAAGAATTTTATCATTTAAATAATCTCTAAAAACAACCAGAGGTTTAAAAGACTTTATATCATGCGCAGTACTGCCTATTTGAACCTTCTGCAAGGCAGGTAGAGCCTTATCAAACGAAGCTTTAATTTCATCCCCTAAAACATGAGATGCCACAACAGTTTTTTCATTTTTAATTGACCTTGGAGCATTAACTTGCTTTAATATAGGCTTTCTTACTAATTCCATTGTGGCAACACCCCAGCCCCAGCTAATACTTACTTCACCAACATGTACTCTTTTAACTAAATTCTGCTTATCTCCAATTATATCAATCGTTTGATTGTTTTCATCGTATATACCAAGAAAAATATTGTAGGTTCCACCCCATATCTCAGGTAGTTTAATTCTGTACGAAACAGTATGTAACTCGCCGGGATTCCAAGTAAACATCGATGGCATTGGATCCCAAATAAATCGGTGATTCTTGGGAGTATTCTCAAATGATCTCTGATACCCTAACTCAAGTTCCATAAAACATTTTAATGGAATTTCGGCAGCTCTGTCCCCGACATTTTGCCATGTTGCAGACAAAATGATTTCATCTTTAGGACTTATCACATCTGTATTTACTTCAGCTTTAACAAGCATTAGAGAAAAACCTTTATCTGAATTTGAAAAAGCAGGGATACTTATTAAAAGTATCATTAGTGCGTATATATATTTCATAGCATATTATTTGTTTGTTACGATATTGAGTAATGAGAGCATGGGTTCAAACACGTAAAAGGATTCAATTCTGACTTCATTCTGATTTTCAGTAATTATTTCTACCGTGTGACGATCGTTCTCAAGATTTTGAGCAATTGTTTCACTAAACAAAAACGGTTCACTACCACATTGGTTAAACTCGATTAATCCCTTAGTGGCGCGACTTACGTCAAAAGTCCAAAAATCTCCTTTTACATTTGCCTTAGGAGCTCTCCATAATTTTGGGTCTATTATTATTTGACCTGAATTACTGATGAAAGGATTTTTTCGTGATCCATTGCCGTCCTTTTGGGTAATTGATCCAATTAATTCATAATTGCCGACATCATCAATCATTCTCAAAGTCCATTTTTGTGGTAGAATGTTTTTCCCAAGTGATACACCATGCGGACCGGTATCCCTATTCCCACTTGACGCTCTAGAAAATTTTCCCCAATGATCTACATTCAATATAGATGGCTTTACATAGCTAACACTATATGCCGGATATAAATTGGCTTGTTGTCCGTCAATGAAAACCTTAACACAACCTCCATCCTTTATTTTAAAACCAATTAAGTCAACGCGATTTCCTATAAATGAAAGCTTAATAGACGCATTTTTATCGTGTGTAATCAATTGACCATTATCAATTGACCAATTACCTTTGATGATAAGATTTGAATTCTTACGATTAAATTCTTCGGCAAGATTAAACCTTTTCTCCAACTTCGTGTAATCATATGTTGGAGATTCATTATCTCGAAAATGGTTTGCAATGTTCTCACCAATAATTTGCTTACCCAAAGAATTTTGATGCACGTGATCTTTTAATAAATCTGTTATTGGTCTATTCTCTTTTAAAAGCCATTCTGCTATCTCTTGCCTGTTTTCTATAAATTGGGCATGATATTTAGTGCATATTCTTCGTATGGAATCCAATTCTGGTGTATTGATTGTTTTCTCATTAATTTGCTCAAAATAAAAGAAGTGCAACGAAGGAATAATAATATCTGCGGTAGATTTTGATCGAATTTCTTTTAATAAACTCTCAAGTCCTCTTAGTGAACCATTAGTGTAGCTAATAATTAAATCAGGCTGCTCTGCAATTATATCATTCTGCACCCAACCTAGAGCAAAATCATAAGGACATCCACTTCCAACCCTTCTTTTATAAACAACTTCAGGAGCATTAGGAAAGCGGTTTAAAATAGCTTGCCGAATTGGTTCAAGGTCATCTAATGAACTTGTAAAGCTAGAACCAACACCCCAAATTAAAAATGGTTTCCCTGGTATCCCTGCCTTTCTTCTAAGTTTTGCAATCGTTAAAGCCAGGTTTTCTCCTTCCTTTCCAGTTCTATTGGGCGTATATTCTACCAATTGTTTTCGTTCAATTTGGTATGCCTCAGAAAAATTCTTTTCCGTAATTGATTTAATCTTTAGGGAAGCTATATCAATAAATTCTAATTCATCTGAAGGGAAGTACAAAGTAAAATGCCCACTTTTTACTTCAGAAGGTGCCCTAAAAAAGTAACTCACAAACTTCCATTCTCCATTGGTATTTGGGAAGCTATAATATCCAACTTTAATTTCATCATTTCCGGTATTAAACCAGCAAAACAGAGAATTATTTTTTGGATTTAGATTTGTTTTGACTTTGAATGTAGCAACATGAGGTTTGCCAGCATTGAGTTGAAATTCGGGAGTACTTAAAACAATCGAATTACTCGCCGGCACATGTAAATAATTTTTGACACCTAAATCCTTCGATTCAAAGACAAATTGAATCTCGTTGTTATTAACATAATTATCTGACCAAATTGATCTTTCCGCGCCTGCTTTAATTTTTGAGAATATATATTCATATTCACCAAGCGGAATATTCAAATATTGGGCTACTTCGGCTGGGACTGGCATTCTTCCGAGCTTTTCCGTTAGGATGTTTATGTTTGTAAGAACTAAACCTAGGCTTGCCTTAGACCAACCAACAGGCCATCTATTTCTAACCGAGTCCATTTTACCGTTATGGATATTTATTTCAGTTTCGCCATTTTTTAATGATAGTTCATGATCTGAAATTAAAGTCATTCCATTTATTGCTGGAATTACATCCCATCTCTCCAACTCTCCTTTTTGTAAGGGTGGCAATGTTTGTGCGGGAGAGTAGAGGTAACATCCCAATACCATGAATGCTATATTTATTAATTTTGTCATATTCAAGGGAAAAAATTTATTGAATAATAATTGAATTATTTGAATTATTTACAATTTTTTGCTTCTCAACACTAATTGCATTCTTTGAAAGGATTGAATATTCGGAGGCAGGGCTTAAATATATCCCATTAGGACCTTTACATATATGATTCCCATCAAAAACATTCCATCTGTTTAATTTCTTTGAGTTATCAATTCCCGAAAATTCGTTTAAAAAGTGGGACTGGAATACGTATGAAAACCCAATGCCAAATTTCTTATCGGTACCTACTTGGTAATTGTCAGCCTGTAACCATGTTGGTTTTATATGAAAAGAAGGGTAATAAGAAAAATCTATAACTTCACAAAATCGGATCGTGTTACCAAAGACCGGTTTACCCAGCAAAGAGATTCCACCACCTCCAATTGTCCGGGTACCGATTATTTCATTAAATGCAACAACGCCCGGTTTATCTTTCTTGCTATAAGCCCATAAGAAAAGTGGTCCTCCATCTCTCATGATTTGGCCATCAATAACATTACCGATACAATTTCCCCAAAAACCTACCCAACTCGCATTATTCGTGATGGTGTTATCAATCCAAAGATTTTCAACATTGGATCCACCGAAAACAATTTTAGTTGTAGTATCAGGGACAATCGACCATATATCCTTAAAAAATAAGGTATTCAAGCTATTATCAAAAACTTTTTTATATTGCCCAACTCCTTTTCCATCAAGTATCACGACGTAAGAATTCTTGAGCTTTCCGGGAAAAGGATTGCCTTGAAACAAAACAGAAGTATCTGATGCAGAAATAACTTTACCGCAAAATTGACTGACGCCAGCTTCAATCATCAACTCACCATCATTATGCCTCCTTGCTAAACTATTGATATAAACATTGCCAATCATGGCTAAATGGGTAGTGCTTTCTTCAGTGTCAAATGAAGGTATTGGATTATTATTTTTCCCATAACTAAGCCCATTATGTGATGCATAATTTCTCAGTCCATAATATACCTCATTACATTCTACGATACTTTCGTTTAAACCCATTGTAAACAAAGCGTTTACCCTACCAGTAGGAAAAACAACAATTTTATTTCTCCCTATATAAGCATGCCAGTGGTTATTTGAAATTATAGAGATTCCTCCCCAACCTCTCATATCACAATCAGATATTTGCAGTCCAGAAGATGCTCCAGCCAGAACAATTGAATAAGAAGAATACCAACCATCTGCACGCTCATTTGCAAGGATATTTACCCGCTTAACAAAAACATCATCTGCAATGCCATTACACTTAGCTATTAATATTCCCATTCCAGTACCTTCACCGTAATTTATTGATAGATCACTAAGCCCACTTTTACTTCGCAACCAAAACATCGGTGTATAAGTCTGTAGAGACTCTTGCCAATCATTGGCAAATTTTTCAAAAACGGCTTCTTTCGGTAGTCCACCCTTCAATTGTATATTGGGATTAACATTAAAAATAGTAGCTCCGCAACCAGCCCCTTTTATTGACACCCCAATAGGTAATTCAATAGTTTCATGAATTACATGGTTGCCTGGTTCTAAAACAACAGTGCCGCCAGTTCTACAGGCATATCTTAATGCTTTTTTAAGAGCATCTGTGTCATCACTGATACCATTAGCTTTAACTCCAAATTTTTTAGCGAAAATAAGTTTAGTTTGCGCTTCCTTAGGTTTAACCGTAAATGATATCGGGTTACTCCATCCCCAGTTTCCTCCGGTTCCATTATGAATAAACAATTGGTAATCTCCAGGTTTAACGCTCGAAGGAATTCTGACCTGTGTTTCATATAAAGTATTCTGAACAGCTAAATCTGATCTGTTACTAATATTCCTACTTTTCAAGACTATCAAATCTCGGTCTTCCTTTTTCCGAATCACGACAATTTTTGCGTCAATCTTTTTACCCAATACCCTAACAATTTCTCCAGCATGTACGACATTGGGGTATGTAAAGTATAACTGAGGAGAATGAACAAATATCGGTTTTGAAAAACCAAATTTATTTTTTACCCAAATCACATCGTCGCCTATTAATTCACCTTTAAACCCATTTGCATTGTATACATTTGAAAATTCAACTCCCATACAAACTCCGGTACTATCAACCATTAGAATATTGAGTTTTTTAGCAATAGAAGGAGGACTTAGTGGAAGTAAATTCTGCAGACTATCAGAAAAATTCTCTAATATCTTTATAGCTTGATTTTCTGTATATTCAAGATTACATGAATATACTTCTGTTTCATCCTTGGTAAAATTTATCCCCCAAATTGTCTTTATATGTCCTCCCTGAATTCTGCAGATTTGTGGCTTTTGCGCAAATAACGATAAAGAAAATATAATATTAATTATAAATACAATTAATTGAAAACTATTTAATCCTGCGGTTTGATTTACTAAATTTTCAATTAATTGCATTACCTCTTCTTTAAAAAATATTGGAAAAAAATA
>CAILKW010000364.1 GCA_903834845.1 uncultured Bacteroidia bacterium
GAAATGCCCACATTGATTGCCGGTCGTATTCCTGCGTTGAATAAATTCGATTCGAGGAAAATCTGACCATCGGTAATGGAGATTACGTTTGTGGGAATGTACGCCGAAACATCACCATCCTGTGTTTCTATAATTGGGAGTGCAGTTAACGAACCACCTCCTTTGATAAGGTGTCTGATTGATTCGGGAACATCATTCATTAGTTGTGCAACCGCTTCCGTAGCATTTATTTTTGCTGCGCGTTCAAGTAATCTTGAGTGGAGATAAAACACATCACCGGGGTAAGCCTCTCGTCCGGGGGGGCGGCGCAAAAGCAACGAAACTTCACGATAAGCAACCGCCTGTTTCGATAAATCGTCATATACAACCAAAGCCGAACGACCTGAGTCTCTGAAAAATTCGCCGATGGCAGCACCTGCAAAAGGTGCATAAAACTGAAGTGCAGCAGGATCAGAGGCTGTTGACATCACAATTACAGTGTAAGGCATTGCCCCATATTCATCGAGTATTTTAGCAATATTTGCAACTGTTGATCCTTTCTGACCTATGGCAACATAAATGCAATAAACCGGTTCACCTTTTTCGTAAAATTCTCTTTGATTGATGATTGTATCAATTGCTATAGCTGTTTTTCCGGTTTGCCTATCGCCAATAATCAATTCACGCTGTCCCCTGCCAATAGGTATCATTGCATCTATTGCTTTGATCCCTGTCTGCAATGGTTCGTTCACAGGTTGCCTGTAAAGAACACCTGGAGCTTTACGTTCAAAGGGTAGTTCATAGAGTTCACCAACTATTGGTCCTTTGCCATCCAACGGCTGCCCAAGAGTATTAATTACACGACCAAGCAATCCTTCGCCCACATTTATTGAAGCAATCTTATTGGTTCTTTTTACGTGATCACCCTCTTTTATTTTATCAGACGCGCCCAATAAAACACATCCTACATTGTCTTCCTCAAGGTTTAAAACAATTCCCATTATCCCGGAGTCAAATTCAACCATTTCGTTTGACTGAATATTGCTTAAACCGTAAACTCGCGCAATACCATCACCTACTTGCAACACGGTTCCAATTTCGGCATACTCAGCTTCATTTTTGAAACCATCCAGTTGTTTTTTCAGGATTTCGGAAACTTCAGCAGGTTTTATTCCAGCCATAATATCAACATTTAAAAAATTCTATTTCTGTATCTTACCTCTCGTTTGCCAAGAGTTCTCTTTTAAGCTTCTTCAATTTTGTTGCCACACTGGCATCAATCTGCTGATCTTCAATTTTCAATACAAATCCTCCAATCAGTTTGCTATCCACCTGACAAGTTAAATCAACCTCAGTATTAAAATGCTTCCTAATCAATGCTCTGAATTGCTCAACTGTAGCCGGATCTATTGCAACAGCACTAATTAGTTTGGCCGCTTTGTACCCGGCTTCTTTTCTATACGAGTCAAGAAAATTCCTGACAATATCTCTAAGATAGGCTTCACGGCGATTGTTTTGCAGAAGCATAATAAACGAGTAAGTCATAGGATACAAACTGTTAGAAAAAACGTCCTCAAAAAACTTACGTTTCTCTTTTGTTCCTATTACAGGACTTTCAAGTATTTGAATGAACCCTGGAATGGTTTCAAAAAGCTGCTGAATAGTTTCCATATCAACCCTCACAGCTTCCAAAGCCAGTTTCTCTTTGGCCAAGCTCATTAATGCTTTTGCATATCTTACAGAGATTTTACCCTCGTCCATCTCAAATTGTTTTAATTTATGTTGATCTGATCGATGTAATTTTGTACCAGCTCTTTTTGCCGACTTTCATCCGATAGCCTCTCTTTTAATATTTTCCCTGCAATTTCAACCGAAAAATTTGCAATCAGATTCTTTATATCACTAATAGCAGCAACACGTTCACGTTCGATGGAGGCACGGGCATTTTCCATTATTTTATTTGCCTCATTCGCTGCTTCATGGCGAGCTAACCCAACGATAGAATCCTTAAGATCACGAGCTTCTTTCACTATTCTCTCACGTTCGAGTATTGCTTCTCTCAATATCTTTTCATTTCCGGATTGCAAACGTGTCATCTCAATTTTGGCATTTTCAGCCGACTTTAAAGCCTCATCTATTGATTTTTCCCTGTCATCAAGTGCTTTCAGAATCGGCCCCCAGGCAAATCGTCTAAGTACCCACAATAAGATCGAGAAGGATAACAGCATCCAAAAAAACAACCCGAAATCCGGCATTACTAATCCCATAATGATAATTTTTGTTGGTCAACGAATCCAAATCATTCCGCCGGGTATTTAGTATTACCCGGAAAAAATAACCTAAAGGAAAAATATCAAAAAGCAGATAATAATTGCAAAGAAAGCAACTCCTTCTATCAATGCGGCTGCAATGATCATGTTCGAACGGATATCACCGACAGCTTCAGGTTGGCGTGCAATTGCCTCAACTGCCGAACCTCCGATACGGCCAATACCAATCCCCGCACCAATTGCGGCCAATCCGGCCCCTATTCCTGCACCCATTTTTGCAATTGCCATATTTGCAGCTACTTGCAGAATAACAGCTATTGTTATCATACGAATAAATGTTTAAATAATTAAATTGTAATCTTAAAAAATTGTTTATTTTATTGATCTATAATTGTTTAACGTTATAAACTCTGGTCAATTCAACTAATGACCGGAGTGTTTTTCACGAGCCAGACCTATGTATAATGCTGATAATAAAGTAAAAACGTAGGCCTGAATAAATGCAACAAGTAATTCAAGAACACTCATAAAAACTGTAAAAGTGATGGAAATCACTGATATACCATAAGCTGCAAAAATATTTTTTTCACCGAAAATAAAAATCAAACTATAAAACCCCAAAGCGACAATATGACCTGCTGTAATATTGGCGAACAAACGAATTGTGAGTACAAACGGCTTAAGAAAAACACTCATAATCTCAACAATAGGCATTAATGGGATTGGCAGTTTAAGCCACAGCGGAACTCCCGGAGCATTAATTATATGTACCCAGTAATCACGTGAGCCGCTAAAAGTAGTTATTGCAAATGTGAATAATGCGAGAACAAGAGTAACGGAAATATCACCTGTCAGATTGGCTCCACCAGGGAAAAATGGGACAAGACCCATGAGGTTATTAATAAAAATGAAAAAGAAAATGGTTAGTAAAAAAGGGAGATACTTTTCGTATTTTTCTTTTCCAATTGATGGTTTGGCAATATCATCGCGGATAAAAAAAACAACAGGCTCAATCCAACTCTGAAGCCCTTTTGGTGCCCGGGCATAGTTTTCGCGATACCTTTTTGCAGCGGAAAGAAATATGTACAAAATGATGAATATGCTGATAAACATCGAAGTAACGTTTTTGGAAATAGAAAAATCCCAGGGTCTTACCACTGAACCATCAGCCATAACTTCAACAACTTTGCGCTCGTACTTTCCCTCTTTGGCTATCATAAAACCTTTGTAGGATTCAGTGCCATGATGGAATTTAATTGACATAAAAGCATGAAAACCAGATTGTTGGCTGTAAAGAATTACCGGAAGAGGTATCGAAATATGGGTATGACCTACCTTAGCGATATGCCATTCATAACTGTCTTTGATATGACTAAAAATAAGTTCTCCTGTATTGAATTTCTTTGGGGAAATCGTATCCGCTTCGGCATTTTCTTCATTCGCTTTCAGCAAAAACGAAAAAGCCATTGATGCAAACAGAACCAGAAATATCGATTTTAATGCTTTTATCATTTCATTTAATTGTCGGCCAAAAATAGATAAATAAACTGTATCACAAACTTTTTTTCGATTGTTTTTTAATAAAATTCAAAACTTCGATAACCTCAAAAACTGTAAACAAAACATAGAATATAATGAAAGTCAATACAAAAGGTATTACCTTAGAATGATCAATCAGTAAAAAAACAAGCAAAAAAGTAAGATAAATCATCAATTTTAAGGTAACTGATGCCAAAAATGCAGTTGAAAATTTTCGCGAATTCTGCTCCGAAGCATTTATGATTATGAGGTGACCAATTGTAGTTACTGAGGCAATAAGAAGGAGTTGATAAGGATAAGAGGGTAAAAACCAGGTTTTTAGTACAGTTGAAAATAAGATTGACGCAATAACAAAAACTATTAAAGTGAACAATGATATTTTGAAAATAAATTTTCTGGAAGCGACAGACATGGAATTGTAATGTGTTAAGTTATTTTTTCAACAACGTTCTGAAAAGATGATAAATCGCAAGAAAAGCAGTAAAGATGGTAAAGGTTATCATAAAAACTGAACTTTTAATATTCATCAGTTTATCTAATTCTTTACCTCCCCAAACTCCTAAAGCTACTATGGCGACCATTTGAAATATAAGACTTGAGTATTTCGCATAATCCTTCATGTAGTTCATTTTTCCGCGATCGGATTCATTCATTTTAGTGGGAGTTTATCAGCATTTTGGTCTCAGCAATGTTTAGAATCACTCCGATTATCTCTTCAAGACTGAATTTTGCACAATTAAACTCAATATCAGAGGTCATTACATCCTGATTTTTGTCGAAATAAGCATCTCGGAATTTCGAACGTTGTTTATCAACTTCGATAATAAATTTTTTGGCCTCATCGGGTGAAATTTTCCTACGCTCACAGATTACTCCAATTTTCCAGCTCATAGGAGCAAAGAGCTTTATATGAAGTGAGCGTGGAATATCGAGAGAGAGGACTTCGCTACCTCTTCCCACGATTACTGCTTTCCCACGAACTGCAATGCTCCGAACCACCTCCTCGATAGCATTTTTTACTTTTTGGTCATTTACATAGTATTTCTCCGTAAACGAAAATACTATTTCGTCAAGAAAACTTTTTTCTTCACCGTCAAGAATATCAATAATTTGATCCGGATTGATTTTTAATTCTTCAGATGCGAGATTGAGAATCTCTTTACTAACCCATTTCCACCTTTTCAGAGGGTCAGCAATTTTCTTGTTAATACGTTCGGTTAATTTTTCAGCTATGTAACTTCCGGAACAACCACATTCTCTCGAAATAGTGATCACAGGTCCTGTCTCAACCACTTTTTTGGGAATGGGTCTTACACGCTCATTCATATACTTTAGCAGAAGATTTTCCATCTTTATTATGAGTTTGATAATTTTTCGGCAAAATAATAAAAAAAAACATGATAAGTCAAACTAAAAAATTAAAGAAAAAAAAACCATCAACCATTAGTTAATTAACCATTAATTCGAAATTGCAATTTTAACTTTTTGATTTTTGACCTTTTCATCTTTGATTAAGACCATTGTCTTATTAGCTTTAGCTCTGTTAATTGCCACGAAGCTGGCATTGTCGAGTATGGATATCAATCCGATTTCATCTTTTTTCAGATTGCCTTTCTGAATCAAAAAACCAACAATATCAGTTTTACTGATTTTGTCCTTTTTACCGGCTCCAATGAAAATTGTGATCCAATGTGGAGGACCAGTCAACCTGAAATCTGCAGGCAATTCTACAAATTCGGGATTGATGGTCAGAAATTTCGGGATTGATTCATTTTCAGACAGAACGAGCCAAGCGGTTCCATCGGAATTCATTCTCGCTGTACGTCCGTTACGGTGTATAAAAACTCCTTCGGTACCTGCCGTTTGGTAATGAATGATATTTTTTATTTCAGGTATGTCTAATCCTCTGGAAGCAAGGTCGGTAGTAATCAATATTTGATGACTGCCATTCCGAAATTTCAACAATGCCCTTTCCCTGTCATCCTGATCAAGACCCCCATGAAATGTTTCATGAATAATACCTTCGACCGAAAGAAGTTCGCTTATTCTTTCAACTGCTTCACGATGATTACAAAACACAAGTGTGGGGGCATTCCCAAGATAACAAATCAATCTTACGAGGATGCTAAGCTTGTCGTTTTCTTTAGCTCTCACAGCCTTAATAACAATATCGGGACGATTTTCCTCAGTAAGGAAATTGAGAGTTACAGGATTTATAACACCTGAAATTTCAGGGATTTCAATATTTTGTGTGGCAGAGGTTAGGATTCTCTTTTTAATTTTGGGTAACCGAGATATTATGAAACTCATTTCATCCATGAAGCCCATTTCCAGCGATTTGTCAAATTCATCAAGCACGAGAATATGAATTGTTTCGGGATCAAATGAACCTCGTCTCAGATGTGCGGAAATCCTGCCAGGAGTACCGATTAAAACAACAGGAGGTTCCGAAAAATTGTTTCTTTCTGTTTTAATAGGATGACCTCCATAGCAGCAATTCACTTTAAAACCGCTACCCATTGACCGAAATACCTGCTCAATTTGCAAAGCCAGTTCACGTGACGGAACAAGTATTAGAGCTTGAACACCAGATATTTCCTGATTAAGATGATGAAGCAATGGGAGGAGAAATGCGACCGTTTTTCCTGAGCCGGTAGGAGCCAATAATACTATATTGTTGGCTTTAAGATCGCTGTTGATCATTGCACTTTGAAGTGCGTTCAACGACCCAAATTTTAGGTTTTCCAGTACTTTTAATGTGATTTGTTCTTTTTGCTTCATCGCACAAAGATAATCCTATTCGGAATGAATCAGCAAAGGGGAGAAATTATAACCGGCGAATGTGAACAAAACCTTACATCTTTGCCTGACATTACCTTACTCCGTTGGCCAAATCTTTCACAATATGATTGATTAATTGGCCAAAATCGGCCTGAGTTACTTTACGACCAACTTTCGATGCAAATATCTCTTTTACTGGAAATTTGTAATTCAATCTGAAATCAAGCTCATAAAAGTTACTTAGATTCTTGCCATCCGTAGTTTTGTCGGGTACAACCAGGTCATAAGCTGTAACAGCATTACTGGCATTTCCCGGCACTCTCCAAGGTTCGAGGCATGAATAAACTTCCATCTGACGTTCTATTAATATCTTTCGATTAGGAAGATTTTTATCGCGTGTCCACCAGATATTCCTCACAGCCTCCATGGCCATATAGGTCTCGTTTTCTGTGGTAACAGCACCCAGAGTTTTTAAAGTCGAACCTATTATATCTGTCATTGCCTCCTCATAAGACAAACCACTTCTAACTGCCTGCATTCCTATAGTTACACCTAAAAGGTTTGAATAAGGATCCTCTATTGAAAAACTGGAATACCTTTCAGGAACAAATGGAACAACAGAACAACCGTACCATGTTGCAATCTCGTGCCAGACTGAAAGATCGTAAGCAATTCGTCCTGCAAGTTGAACAGCATTTTCATCATTGAGCTCGGCAGGTATATTTAGGCTTAATTGCTTTGAACCACCCTCATGACCGAGGTGAATTATCAGAATTCCTTTCTCTCTTGCCTGTACAATCCGTGAATACAGATAAGCTGTCCAGTCCGCCTGATCACGTAAGTGCCCCATGTCAACAAAACCGCCACGCTGAGTATATATTATCCCATTTCCTTCATGGGCATTTCCCAGATAGCCGTGAGGTCCAAGCTGAGCAACACTTGTTATATCAGTATATTTCAAAATAGGAATGAATCCCAGTCGAAGTTCAGAACCGAAAGCGCAACAAGTGCGTATTACACGATGCGGTGGTGATGCGAGTGAACGATCCGAAAGAATTGGAGCAACAGCCCAAATAGCTGTATTACAGAATATTAGAATACAAAATAAAAATAATTTTGACAATTTCATCTCTGGAATTTATAATCCTCAAATATAGGACAGATTATCATATAATGGTTAATGGGAAAATGGTTAATGGGAAAATGGTTAATGATTAATCGTTAATGGGAAAATGGTAAATGATTAATCGTTAATGGGAAAATGGTTAATGATTACTTGTTTCTGGTTTGCGGATATAGGGAAATATCGGATACCACTCTGGGGGGAAAAACATTTTTCAGAATGGCCTGATATTTAAAATCAAGGATTTACATCATAGGATGTGGGGATTGCATACCACGTGCATGCTTCACTTTATTAATAACTGTTGAACCTTTATCGTGCATCATCACATCTTTACTTATATCAAATTTAAGCCGTTGCTCATCAGTAAGTTGTGCCCTCATATCGAGATGATGTTTTGCCTGAATCTTAGCCATTTCGATGCGAATTGCTCCGATTTTTTCGATGTTTTTGTTTATAGCTGCTAAATCAGGCTTTTCGGCAGTAACCAATGTTTTTTGATGTGCCTCGGCTTCACCCATTGCATTGCGTAGAGGCTGTAACTGTTTTTGCAAAGCCAACATAATTTGCTTAAAAGCTTCTTTCTGCACATCGGTAAGGTTTAATCCGTTCGGTGTAACACCTTGTGTGCTATTTAAACGAGTTCCTCTTTCTGACCCACGAAATTCTTTTTTGGAACTTTTTTCTGCAGTCTGTCCCATTAAAGCAACCGACAAACTCATTAACAATACAATACTTACAATTTTCGCTTTCATAACCTTTTATTTTAAAATTCATTATAAAAATACTGACATTTTCTTTTGGATAGTCAATATATAAAAAGGTTTAAAATCAAAACATTAAAAAGTAAAAGTATCGGGATGCGAACCAAATCGTTCGTTTTTATCCAATGCATCAATGCGTGAAATATCCAAAATTGAAAGTTCAAAATCGAAAATATCGCCATTGGTTTGAATCCGTTCCTTATGAACTGATTTCGGAATAGTGACAATCCCTTTTTGCAGATCCCAACGCAAAACAATCTGAACAGGAGTCTTTTGGTACTTTTCCGATAGTTCATTAAACAACGGGATATTGTTTACAGCACCGCGCATAATAGGACTCCAGGCTTCGTAAATAATATTGTGTTTCTTGCAGAAATCGAACAATGACTGTTGTACTAAATACGGATGGCACTCTACCTGATTTACCATAGGTATTATTTCAGCAATACTGAATACGTCTTCGAGATGGTGTTGCATAAAATTACTCACTCCAATTGCCTTTGCCCTTCCTTAACGGTAAATCTCCTCTATCACTTTCCATGTTGCATTATATTTCTTTTTCACAGGCCAATGAATCAGGTAAAGATCAACATAATCAGTTTGAAGAAATTCAAGACTTTCTTCAAAACCTTTCATTACTGTTCCGTTTCGCTGATTTTCATTCCATGCTTTGGTGGTAATAAATATCTCGTTACGGGGTATTCCGCTTGCTTTGACAGCGTTTCCTACACCTCTCTCGTTTTGGTAAATCGCGGCAGTATCAATGTGACGGTAGCCCGATTCAAGAGCCCATTTTACAGAATTTTCAACCTCAACTCCTTCATTTGTCTTGAAAACGCCCAATCCGAAGTAAGGCATCTTCACACCATTTGATAATTTTACAGTTCCTTTTAAATCAGTAATATTCATGTTATCAATAATTTATAAATTAATATCTTCTTTTTATCCCTTTTGGAACAATTATTTTGCAAATATAGTTACTGAAAATTTGATTCTTTGTAAGGAAATAATGAAATTTGAACCAAATACTTGGTACATGAAAAACGATATTGCAACTTTAAAAGATATTAAGTTTCTGGTTGATACATTTTATGCATCTGTTCAACAGGATACTTTTCTTAGTCCTATCTTTAATGCCAGACTTTCAGGCCGTTGGGAGATGCACCACCGGAAACTTTATCGTTTTTGGCATACTGTTTTGTTGCTCCGGCCCGACTATTTCGGCAATCCCGTCCCAATCCACTTCGATATGAATATAGATGAAAGACATTTTGACGAATGGTTAAAAATATGGACAGAAACCATTGATGACAATTTTGAGGGGCTTATTGCTGAACGGGCAAAATTACGTGGAAAAACGATGGGAAGTGCTTTTTTGGCAAAGATTAAGAAGGCAACGTCTAAGTAAAAAGTAAAGAAAAGATTGTAATTTTTTGATGAAATTAGATTTGATTTTCACCGATTTGTATATCTGAATAATGAGTCGGAGAAATTCTTCATTTTTAAGTAACTTAAAATGAGACAAATATTAAAATATTATTTTTTTTTGTATAGAATTATTGAAATATGTTTGGAAATTTGAATTCTGCTAACTATGTTTGCGCCGAAATAAAAACTATTTATTGCTGAAAATTCAGAATGAAAAGAGAAAACTCAAATAGTGTTAAATCTGCACAGGGAGAACAGCCATGTTTTTCCGGTTTTCTTTGTTCTTTAGTTTTTATGCTCTCTACCTCTATGTTCATGCAATAGCCTTCTTACGGGCAAAACCTGTTTGAAGGCTTCAATAAAATGCTCCTAAAGGGCAAAATCTCTATTATTTTTAATTTATTTAATTATCGCATTATTATGCCTAAAACTGTCGTTAAATTTGGCGGATCGAATCTTAAATGTAAGGAGGATATCGGACGTGTAGTTCAAGTGGTTAAAAATTACCAACAGCCTGTTGTTATTGTAGTATCAGCCTTTTATGGAGTAACAAATTTTCTGATTGAATCACTTGAAAAAGCTCGCCACGATGAACAGGTGGCAAAAAAAACTACAAATTATCTCTTTAATTTGAAGAAAGAGACACTTGAATTGCATATTCAGGATAATGATTTGATAAACAGCATTTTGTCAGAAATCAAAACACATCTTGATGAACTTGAGAAATACCTTCATGGCATTGCACTGACAGGAGACGCTTCCCCTGCACTCGAAGATCATGTATTAGCTTTTGGAGAGCGTATTTCTGCCGTTTTTTTGAATGGAATTCTGGAGAACGAAGGGATAGATGCAAAAATTGCTTTTCCTGAAACAATTGGATTGATTACAGATGGCGAGTTTGGGTCTGCTTCCGTTGATTTTGTAAAATCAACCAATAGAGTTCGTGAAGCTCTTGCTGGTGAGTTGGTTTATGTTATTCCAGGGTTTTATGGTATTTCGCCTGAAGGAAAAACCACGTTACTCGGACGTGGCGGAAGCGACTATTCAGCCGCAGCAATAGCTCGCTGCATCGGAGCTCCTTCGCTTGATATCTGGAAAGATGTAAATGGTTTTTTAAGTGCTGATCCTAAAATAGTTGAAAATCCGGTTCAAATACAAAAACTTACCTATAACGAAGCTGCTGAATTAGCCTATTTTGGTGCTAAAATTCTCCATCCACGTACTGTTGAGCCTTTAACCGATGCTCATATTCCCATTCGCATTTTCAATATTTATGGTGTTTTAGATGTACAAAACCCGTTATCGGTTGTAAGTGCCGAGAAAACAGTGACCAAAGGAATCGTAAAAAGCGTTACTTACAGCGAAGATTTTGGAATTCTTAAACTAAAAGGTTCGGGGGTTGGAGCAAAACCGGGAATTCTGGCAAAGGTTACTTCTGCCCTTCATCTTGCAGGAATTAATATTAGTTCGGTGCTGACATCACAGATTTCGATCAATATAATAATTGCCAAAAAGGATTTGAGTACTGCTTATGCTGTTGTTAGTGCCATTGAACTGCATGTAGTTGGTAAGGTGCAAATTACTGAAAATATTGCTGTTGTAGCAGCAGTTGGCAACGGAATATCTGAAAATTATGGTGTCGCGGCACGGATATTTACTGCTTTGGCAAAAAACGGAATAAACGTTCTTATGAGTTGCTCCGGTGCGTCCCCGATTGTAAGCTACTTTCTGATCGAACTAAATGATAGGATTCAGGCTGTTAAAGCGATACATCGTGAATTTTTTGAAACAAATCCCGTTTAATGAGAGTTATAATAAGCATAAAAGAATAAATAATAATAAAAACAATTTATAAATTCAATTAAAACAATTAGTTATGAGTACAAGTACACAAAAATTCGAAACATTGCAAGTACATGCAGGACATACGCCTGATAGCGATACATTATCAAGAGCAGTCCCAATTTATCAGACAACCTCCTACGTTTTTAAAAATGCTGAACATGCAGCTAATCTGTTCGGATTACGGGAGTTTGGGAATATCTACACCCGTTTGATGAACCCGACTACTGATGTTTTTGAAAAAAGAATAGCGGCTCTTGAGGGCGGAGTGGCA
>CAILKW010000365.1 GCA_903834845.1 uncultured Bacteroidia bacterium
GCAAATAAATAGCAGACGTATTGGAATCTTAACAGATTCTAGCGTAACAACGCAAATTAGTTCTGTAATTCAATCAACTACCACAAATGCTGCTTTAGTAATAGCTCCAAATGGGACGGGTGCTTTAGTAGCTCAAATTCCCGATGCAGCGGCTACGGGTGGTAATGCTAGGGGTTCAAATGCTAATGATTTTCAAAGGTCTAGAACTGCGGCTTCACAAGTTGCAAGTGGTAATAATTCAGTTATCTGTGGTGGTTCAAATAATACAGCTAGCATAGAGCATAATTTTATTGGTGGAGGAAAAAATAATGCAACTACTGGAAGTGATGGTTATGTAAGTATAGTAGGTGGTCTAGATAATACAATTACTGGCTCTGGCTATTCGGGTATTGGTGGAGGTCGTTCAAATAGTATTAGTACTGGAGGTGGTAGTAGTCCTGCATCTGTTGTAGGTGGTTCTTTTAACACAGCAGGTGCGATTTATGCCGTTGTTGGTGGAGGTTCTAATACTGCAAGTGGAAGAGGTTCAGTTGCATTTGGAGAAAGCAATAATGTTTCTGCATCTTATGCTAGTGGTTTAGGGTATCGAGGAAGTTGTTATTTATATGGGCAATTTGAAAATGCTAGTGGTTATTTTGCTGCCGTTGGAGATTCACAACAATCTTTATTAACCGCAAGACGTGCAGCTGTATTAACAACAGCAGGAACAACAGTTCTTTCCTTAGATGGAACAGGAGTAACAGAATTAATTATTCCTTCTGGCAATAACAGAGCATGGAATGTACAAGTAAACTGGGTAGCTGTAGTAACTGCAATAACTGGAACTGCTACTGGTATTACTGTAGGCGATGTTGTAACTTCTATAGACCTTTTGGCATTTAAAAGAGTAGGGGGAACTTCTAGTGCATCAGCTCATACATCAGCAGCAACAAAAACAATGGTAACAACACCTGCTGCCTATGCTGCCTGTGCAATTGCTTATACAGCTGGAGCATCTCAAGAGATGGCATTAACATTTACAGGGCCTACTTTTGTAGGTGGTGGATCAGTAACTATGAGAGTTGTAGCAAGAATAGAACTTTCAGAAGTAGCATGGTAATAAATTAAAAAAACATTATGGCAATAAAAATAAATACACCGATAACAACCGACGAAGGTTTTGTAGTAGATAACGCTTTTGGTTATCTTAACATTTACATTTTAACACCTAATTCAAATTGGGTTAATTTAAACTATTATAAATCTGAGGAAGATTTTGTAGTTGGTAAATCACCTTTGAATATTAACACTATTCCTTCTCAAGTTCAAACAGAATTAACAAACGCTGAATTTTGGGGAACTAGTTTAGCAATGACAATTACCAATAAATGCGTAGATGCTATTGAAGCTATTACTGGTGCTGGTACTGTAGAAATTATTACAGGATAATAAATATTGAAAGAGCTAAATCCAAAGGATGAAACACTTTAACGATACAACAGCAGAAGCAATAATGACCACTACAATGATTAGTGTATTTACTCATTATGCAACTTTATTGCAACCACTTGTTTCATTTACTGCTGGTTTGATTGCTATTATTTCAGGGTTATTTGCAATCCGTTATTACTATTTAAAATCAAAAAAATGAAACTCAAAGGATATTTTCAACCAACGCCAAAACGTTTCAGAATTCTAGGAGATAGCATTGCAGCCGCTTCGCTTTTTATTGCTTCACAAAATTTGGACAATCCCAAATTGATGATTATTTCGGGGGTAGTTGGTGCAGTTGGAAAATTTATAACTAATTTCTTTACCGATGGCAAGAGTAATAGCTGAGTTGATATTTCTTTTAGCGTTATTCTTTGCAGGGTTGTATGTTGGTTTTAGGATTAACCTACCACAGCCACAGCCAAAACCAATGCAAATGCCACACCAAGAATATCAAAACAAAATTAATACATTCTACATTTACCAAGGTAAACTAAAAACTAAATATGATACGATTGAAATTAATTTGCGCGATTCTTTTTATTCTACCGATTTTTTGCAAAGCGCAATCAATTTGCATAGATTCATTGACTCTCAAGAAAGCAAATATTTATCTCATTAAAGGTGCAAAAGCCCGTGAAGATTTGGCGTTATACAGAAAAATGCGCAGTGTCGATTCTATTTATATTGATACTTTGCGCGTTTGTTATAAAAAAGAACTGTCTAAAAATGCTGAGTTATTGGACGCTAACTCGAAAATAAAAGAACAACGCAAATATTTATTAATCTATTCGTTTTTTATTACACTATGGCAAATTTTCAAAAAGTAAACACGGCGTATATTCTCAAATGGGAAGGCGGGTTAAGTAAAAATAAATCCGATACAGCTTCGAAGGATTGCGTTCCAGACGGTAGCGGATTTCACACGAATAAAGGCATAACGTGGACGGCTTGGAAGTTTATATTTGGATCTGATATTAAAGGATTCTACGAGATGCGTCCCGAAAAATGGCTCATGTGTTATCGTTGGTATTGGAATAGTATTGAAGGCGATCTAATCAACTCACAGAGTATTGCGGAGTTGTTTGCGGATTGGGCTTGGGCTTCTGGAAAATACGCAAAAACCGAGATGCAACGCTGGTTAGTTTCATTGGGTGAAAAATTGGAAGTTGACGGCGATATAGGCCGTGAAACTTTGGGCGTACTGAATAAGCTAATTGCGACCCGTGGTGAAAAGTGGATGTTTGAAAGTTGCTATTCTTGGCGCGTCGATTGGGTTAAAAGATTAAGACAATACCCAACATTCGGCAAAGGATGGATGAGACGTTTAAACGACTTCTATGCCATTTTTTCGCGTAATTAAAAAAGCCCCAATTAAGGGGCTATGATTTAAAGGGTAATTTCTGTTTTTAAGTATTCGCAAATTTTAGTTATTCGATCACTGGCAAGTTTAATAATATCCTTATTTTTTTTGGTTTTGCATTCAGGATATTCAATGGCTTCAAGCTGGTTTAAAAACTCTTTTAATTTTCCGCTATCATCTAGTTTTGCCAGTCGTTCGGCTTCCCTATTTGCAGCTTCAATTTGCTTTTGTTTTTCGGCTTCTAGGGCTTTTGATTCGGCTTGGACTTTTTCAATTTCGGCTTGCTTTGCTTTTAATTGCGCTTCATGTTCAATTCGCTCGGCGTCACGTTGCTTTTCTAGCTCCTCGCGCTGAGCTCGTTCCGCTTCTAGTTGCGCAGTTCTTTCGGCTCGTTCAATTTCTGCAAGTCGTTCACGTTCGACTTGTTGTTTTTCGCGTTCAACTCGTTCGGCTTCGGCTGCAATTCGCTCCGCTTCAATTCGCTTTTCGTTTTCTATTATTTCAAGTTCTTTTTCTTGAGCTTCTAATTTTGCTTTTAATTCCGCATTGAATTTTTGGATACGTTCCGCTTCTAGTTTTGCCTCGTGTTGTTGTTGTTGGTTCAAATAGTACAACTCAAAATCTGAATCCGACATGTCGCGCAAATTGATAAAAGTTGTATCAACTTGAAACGATTCTAATTTTGCCGTCCGTAATTGGTATTTAAGTTCGGCTTGTTCTAAATTGTAACGCTCAATAAACTTTTCTTGGTATTCGGCTAGGTCCTCAATATGCTTGTATTTGATTTGAACCATTTGTTTAGTTTTCAAATACAAGGCATCTTCAGTTTTATATCCTGCCATTTTGTGTTGAACTTCTGCGCGTTTTAGATCCAGGACTTTTTCAACTTCTAATCTTTTGCGCTTCGCTTCAAGTCGAATTTCTTTTGCGTATTTAATTTGTTCGACCTGGTCAATAGATGTGATTTTTACATCTTCAATTGCGGCTAACAAATTGCTTTGATCCTGAAACACTGCCTGAATTGATGCGGTGATTTCGTTCTTTTTTGATTCGTCGACTTGTTCGGCAAGTGGGCGAATCTCTTCGGGTAAAATTGTGATTTCGGTACTCATATTAATAGTTTTTTATTTTCTTCGGTTAATTTATATTTTGATTCAATAGCTTCGATTGTGGTTGCGCCTGACTTGATCGCAGCAAGCGCCCCGTCCCATTTTTGATGCGTTGGATTTAGTTCCTCTTTGCTTGGCGTCTTAGCCGCTTTGATTCGTAAAGCGTCTACAACGTCCCCGAATGCTTTTACTTTGCTTACATAAAGAGTAACGCTTACCCCCGTCCAATTTTCCACAAATTCGGAGCCGCTTAGCTTTACAAGTTGCTTACAATTCGTAGCGTTTAGAATCATAGGTTTTGGATGCTGGACAAACCAACATGTAATACAGTCCTCTTCTTTGTTGTTAAGCCCTTTTACGCGCTTCATTTCTACTTTTGATACTGTTACGACTTGTTCGGTGTATTTGCCTGAATTGTCGGCTAAACTATATGCGCCTAAATAGTCGGGGTTGTGTAATTTTTTCCAGTGTGTTTGTGTCATCTTGGGTAATTTGGTAAAAATACGGTGTTAATTTCTTTGTCATTTTCGTAGCCTTCAAACGATGCGAAAACGTCCTGAGTTGTTGCAAATTTTTCCATACAAGTTTTGTATTTTTCAACATCCGCTTGGTAAATTTCGCGACCTCGGTCAATATCCTCTTCGCTAAGTTGGTGAATTTTAGCAAGGTACGGGAACGATTTTTCTTGTACGATAAAAATAAATTTAGCATTACCGCCAGTCGCGTCGACATACATTGCATTTTGCTTATCGTAAAAATACTTATAAGCGGATTTTGCAAAGCCTGAATCCGTCGCGTCCTCAGTTGTTTTGTAATCTATAATAACTTCGTAGCCGTCCAACTCATCAAGCTCGGGCAAATTTGACCCAAACTCGGCAATATACTTATCCAGTTTTGATTTCATTTTTACCCCGTTGCATTCCCACAAAATTGCTTTTTCGCATTCGCCTGAATGATTCAACAACGCTGCGATACTAGGGTTTCTAAGCAAAGCATCTTTCATTGGTTGCGCTAAATCTGAGTACTCCTCAGGAACCATTGTTTTAATTCCGCACTCTTCAATTTCATTCGCTAGCCATTCTTTGTACGCGGTTGTTGCTCTTGGTTTTGCTCCGCCAATTTGGGCCAATTTTGCACGCTCTTTTAAAATGTAAAAATCCAAATCCAATCTTTCGGGCTCAAATAAATAAGCGTGATAATATTTGCCTAATCTCAAAGCCTTGGTGTCTAGTGGTGTGCGACCTTCCCAAATGCGCTCGAAGTAAAATTTTAACGGGCTTTTGTTAATCAAGTCGAGTCCAGATTTGCCGATTCTTGTATTGTCGGCGTGATAATCGTAAAACGTTTCTTTTAATTCCATGCAGCAAATATAAAATAAAATATTTGATATTAACAAATTTTTTGTTATTTTTGCGACATGTTAAAATTAATTATTTCAGGGAATGTCGGTCAGGATGCTGTAATTCGTGACGGCGGTAACGGGCGCAGCGCAATTGGATTTAGCGTTGGAACGTCTAAAAAAATAAAAGATGAGTACGTTACAACATGGGTAAAATGTACAAAGTGGGTTGCCTCGGGTGGGTCGTTAGCTATTGCGGACTATCTTAAAAAGGGCGTTAAAGTTTTGGTTATGGGCGAAGCGGGTTGTGAAGTATATCAAGACAAAGCCAGTTTGATTTGTGTTGTTAGTGAAATTGAATTGATGTCAAAGGGTGAAGGCGGGGCTAGTTCGAAAGTTGAACCAACTCAGGCCGCGGAGAATGTTGGTGACGATTTGCCATTTTAATAATACATTATGAGCAAGACGATAAACGATCTAAAAAAACGCTGCACGGACGAAAATATATCAATGAATAAACTTTGTCAATCCGTGGGCGTTCGTCGCGAATTAATTTCGCGGTACGACAAAAATACACCCGTTGCAATTAAGGCCGTCGAGGCTTTGACATTGCAACTGGATAAAATGAAAGCCGTTCGCTTGGGTATGGTAATATGTAGCAATTTGTATTGCGGTGAGATTTATCCCTCAACTCGGGGCGTATGTCCTCAATGTGGTCAAATGTCATAGAATTGTAAAAAGTTTTAAAAAGTGTTGCATTGTGGGAATAAGCTTGTATTTTTGAATCATGGTAAACGAAACGAAATATAAAACATTTACAAATACAAAAGAGTGGTCAACAAGTCAAATTTTAAAAATGGCTCATTCAGGTGCAACAAATAATGGTTCACAATGGTATCACACTTTGCAAGTTGCTAAAAAACAATTTGGTTGTAAACTTGAAAAAATTGAAATGGCAATGCAATATGTTTCTTTTAAAAATGAAAATGAAGAATCAGAGTGTTTCAATTATTTAATGAATAATTTAAAAAACTAAAAAGATATGTTAAACAAAATTTTAAACAGACCAAGCCGCAAGGAATTGCGCGACAGAATCGAACAACTTCAAACGAGATTGCACCGTTCCGAAGATTCAGTATTAAACGCCTCACGTGATTGGGCGAAAACTGATTGCGCTTTACGAAGCGAAATTGAAAAACTAACTACTGCGTTGGGTGATTCAAAGTTGGATTGTCAAAGATTGGGAGCGGAGAATATGGATTTGACAGACCGAATTGCGACTTTAAATTGGGGACTAAAAGACCTAGAAAAAACCTACGATTTAGGATTTGCAAAAATGGTAAAAGAGAAAAATGCAGAACTTGTAAAGTTGCAAACTGAATTAAACCTGACTAAAACCAAATCGGAAGCGGCTCAGTCGGTAGCGGTAAAACAAAATATTGCCAGTTTAAAAGAAGCTAAATTTTGGAGCGCTGAGCACGAAAAGTTGTTTGAATTGAACCGTACTTTGAAGTCTCAATTAGAAAAGTTCGAAGCGGAAAAAGCGAAACGAGCTGCAAAAAATGCAGAGTTTATGAAAAAGAAACGCGCTGCAAATCCTAATTATGGAAGGGGGAATAAAAAATGAGTATAATATTTTTCTTTACGGCGCTTGGTGTTGTTACGTTTTTTATCGTTGGTTACTTGGTTGTTTTAAACGCTTGGAACAACATGAAAGAAGTTGAACAACGTCCATTGCCTGATGTCTATGATTTGCCTAATTGGGAAAAATTGAATCCAGTTGCAAAACAAGCTAATCGCGAATTAAATAAAATGTACAAAGGCAAAATGAGGGGGGAATTAGTGTGATGCCAGCAAGCAGAATAATTGCAAACCATGTTTTTAAAAGCATGGCAGAAAATTTGCATAAAGAGATTACCGCAAAAGCAACAAAAAAGATTACAGCAACCGAACTAAAAAGCCTAATCGGTGAAGATAATTTTAAACGATTTGAAGCTAATTGCATAAAGCCAGTTGAGGTTGTTTTGAAAGAAACCGAAAAGCACCAAGTAATAATTAATTCATTTCTTTGGTTTGATTCTATTGAAGCGCTCGAGGTTGGTAGTCCTGATTTTGGTTTTAAATTCTGGTCAGACATAAATGAAATGTACATAGATAAAATTTTAAAAAAATGATAGAAACGTTTCTTGAAACGAATAATTTGCCGTATAAAGTTGAAGACTTTAAGGCAAAGGGCGGTAATAATATGATGAATGTTTGGCGTAAAAGGTGCTATAAATTCTTAAGCGAACACGGTTGGACTATTCAACAGATTGCGGACGCTTTTGGCCGTGATAAATCAACGATTTGGAGTAGTTTGAAATAATGAAAACACTCAGACCTTACCAAGAGAGCGCAATACAAAATATTGCGCTTTCTTTTTCCAAGTTAAATAAACGCGTTATTCTTTGCATGCCAACAGGAGCGGGCAAATCCCTTGTATTCTCTCAGATTGCCACGCTCACAGCCGCAAAAGGAAACAACGTTGTAATCATAACACACCGTATTGAATTAAAAACGCAAGCAGAAAGTTACGGGTCAAATTGTACGGTTATCATGGTAGAAACTTTGAACAACCGGATTAAACAAAATCCTGACTTACTCAAAGGCGTTCACTTGATTATTATAGACGAATGCCATATCGGGAATTTCAAAAAGATTTTGGACGTTGCACCCAGTGAAGTTCACATTATCGGTTGTACGGCAACGCCACTGGCAAAACCGCCACTCAATAAATACTACTCAGATATTGTCGAACCTATCGACATTGCTGAGTTGATTGCGACGGGTTACTTAGCAAAGCCAAAAAGCTATCAAAAGAAAATTAAAGGAATTGATTTCGATTCGTTGGTAATTAAGTCGGGTGAATTTACCCCCGAAAGTTTAGGCAAGCAATTTAATCAGATTCGTAATTTTGGCGGTGTTGTTCAAGATTATATTGAAAAAGGCGGCGGGCGAAAAGCGATTGTATTTTGTTGTTCTATTGAGCACTCCGAAAATGTAGCAGCAGAATTTAAAAACAACGTTTTAAACCCCGTGTATTACATTCATTCAAAACAAGCGAAACAAGATAGGACCGAATCAATTGCGGCCTTCCTGAGTAGTCATGATGGCATTCTCATTAATTGTGGGATTGCAACGACTGGGTTTGATTGTCCGGATATTAAAATTGTGATTGTAAACCGTGCAACTTTATCGCTCCCGTTATGGATGCAAATGTGCGGACGTGGTTCGAGGGTTGTGCCGTTAGTGAAAACCGAGTTTGAAATTTGGGACTACGGGGATAATATCGCACGGCTCGGACATTGGGAGCAGCGTATTAATTGGCGCCAAGTTTTTCAAGAACCCGAAAAAGTACGCAAATCAATTGGAATGCAAAGTTTGAAAGAGTGCGACGGTTGCGGCGCTAGGATTCAAACCTCAGCGCGTTTTTGTGAGTATTGCGGCGCGACCTTCCAGGTGAGTGTTAAGGATATTCTAGAAGGCGAATTGACCGAGGTTGATTATAGGGACATTAAGTTGTTGAACGGGCGAAAATTATTCTCACTCAGTTGCTTGGAATTGGCTCAGCTCGTAAAGTACAAAAAGCAAAAGAAAGTATATTTTGAGATGGTTTTATTTTTCGCGGGACGGACTATTGAATTGGAGCAGTATTGGAGAGACAAAGAATATAAATATGGCTATCAAAAAAGACGCTTGGATTTTTTCGGTACATTTGAAAAAGGGCTGCGGGATTACGTGGTAAAATTATGAATAACTATTTATAACGATTACAGACAAAAAATACATGACATTTGAAACCCATTAAAAAGATATGAAAACACAAAATCAAAAAATACACAAACCGCAATTGTACAATGATCACTTTCAAAACTACAAGCGATACAATGTGCCAAAAGCTCAATTAATTATTGCGGATATTCCTTATAATTTGGGTAATAATGCATATGCTTCAAATCCTTCGTGGTATGTTGATGGGGATAATAAAAACGGTGAATCTAATTTAGCAAATAAAGAATTTTTTGACACTGACAAAGATTTTAGGATCTCAGAATTTTTGCACTTTTGCAGCACGATGCTAAGACCAGAACCAAAAGAAACGGGGGCAGCTCCTTGCATGATTGTTTTTTGTGCATTTGAACAGCAATTTGAATTAATGGAAAAAGCTAAAAAATACGGATTAGTTAAAAGTATTAATCTTGTATTTCGCAAAAACTTTTCCGCTCAGGTATTAAAAGCCAATATGAAAGTAGTCGGCAATTGTGAATACGCTGTTTTGTTATACCGTGATAAATTGCCAAAATTTAATAACAACGGTAAAATGATTTTTAATTGTATGGATTGGGTTCGAGATAATGAAACCGAAAAAGTACATCCAACGCAAAAGCCAGTGAAATTGTTAGAACATTTAATTGAAATATTTACCGACGAAGGCGATGTTGTTATAGATCCATGTGCTGGCTCGGGATCAACTTTATTAGCCGCAGCACAAAGGAATAGAAAGGCTTTTGGGTTTGAGATTAAAAAGGACTTTTTTAAGTTGGCAAATGAAAAAGTATTAAGCAGGATTCAACAACGATTATTTTAATATGAAAATTTCAGAAGTAAAAAACATGGATTGCATGGAATACATGCAGCAGTTTCCCGATAATTATTTTGAATTGGCGATTGTTGACCCGCCTTATGGGATTGGTGAGGACGGAAGTAAAAATCATACACGTGGGAAATTAGCAACTGCAAAGAATTACAAGTCTTTTAGTGGTCAAGACAAAGAACCGCCTTCATATGAATACTTTATTGAATTAAAAAGAGTATCTCAAAATCAAATTATTTGGGGTGGTAATCATTTTATTGAAAATATACCACGTTCAAATAGTAGTTGTTGGATTGTATGGGATAAAGTTAATGGTAATACTGATTTTGCAGATTGCGAATTGGCTTATACTTCATTTAAAACGGCTGTTAGAAAATTTATATTTGAATGGAATGGAATGTTACAACAAAATATGAAGGACAAAGAAAACAGAATCCATCCAACTCAAAAGCCAGTGAAATTATATCGTTGGCTCCTAAAAAATTACGCAAAGCCAAACGATAAAATCTTAGATACTCGTTTAGGTTCAGGCAGTTCACGTATTGCAGCCGATATGGAAGGATTTGATTTTTATGCTTGTGAACTTGACAAAGATTATTTTAATGCCAGTCAAAAAAGATTTAACGATTACAAACTCCAAACTAAACTATTATGAACGTCTCACTTTTCCCCAACATAACCAAAACATCGGGCGCTGCGGATTTGGCAATCGACAAAATACTTGCCGACATTCGCGACGGGACATGGCAGGACTTATCCTTAAAAATTGCAAACGAAATCGATAAAAAGAAACGGACAGAACTTAAACGCTCAGCTCCTTATTTTACGATTTCGGGGACTTTTGAGACTCGAAATAACAAAGGAATTAAAGAACATTCGGGGTTGATTGGTTTAGATTTTGACGACCTGCCAAATATTGAAGATGTATTCCAAAAGCTCAAAACTGATAAATATACTTTCGCGTTGTTCCGTTCAATTAGCCAGCGTGGGTTGTGTTGTATTGTAAAAATTGACCCATCTAAGCACTCAGAGAGCTTCTTATCACTCGAGGACTATTATTGGCGCTTACTTTGTTTGCCTATTGATTCAAGTTGCAAAGACCTTTCACGACCCCGTTATGTCAGTTGGGATAAGGAATTATATCACAACCCTAATTCGACCCAATTCACCAAACTACTAGCAAAAAAGCAACTCGAAGCGCCCAAGCGCGAAAATATTACTCACACCAATTCGAGATTTGAAAGGATAATGCAACAACTTGATCGCGATATTACGGGCGATTATTTGCAGTGGCGAAATATTGGTTTTGCAATAGCTTCTGAATACGGAGAAAACGGGTTGCATTATTTTCACCACATAAGTAGTTTTCATGAGAATTACAACCCTGATCAGACAGAAAAAGTTTATCGATTTTTTTCAAGAAAGCACAACGGCGGTATAACTATTGCAAGTTTTTACTACTATTTGAAGCGTGAAGGATTTGATTATATTTCACCCAATGAATTAAAAACTGAGCAGATTGTTCACATGTCAAAGGCCAGCGGAAAAAGCAAAGATGAAATAATCGAGATACTTGATAAGGAAATCGGAACGGCTGCCATTGATATGGAAATTGTCGACAAGACGCTAAGCTCCACAGCTCAGGACAGTCTCCCGCAATCAGACCCGAAAAAACTTGATATAAATGCTGTTGAATTGTGGCTAAAAACTAACTACAATATCAGAAGAAATCTAATAACACGCTTTTACGAGTGCGACGGCAAAGAACTTGAAACCGAAGATTTAAACACAATTTTTATCAAAGGGAAAAAGATATTCCCGAAACTTTCACGGGATATTTTTGATACGGTTCTATTCAGCAACTTCACACCAACTTGCGACCCAATACGGGAATATTTCGACAGCCTGACTTGGGACGGCAAAGACAGATTAACCGACCTTTGCAGGTCAATTACATCTAATACGGGAAATTTTGAATTTCGGTTTAATATGCTTAAAAAGTGGCTAATAGGCATCATAGAAAGTGTCTATTCAGAAAATCCAAATATTCTTTGCCTTGTTCTGGCAGGTCAAAAAAACACGGGTAAAACGGTTTTCTTTAAAAAATTGATGCCAAAAGAATTGAAATATTATTTTTCGCTGAGTCAGTTGGATAAGGGAAAAGACGATGAAATTTTGATGTGCCAAAAGTTGATTATTTTCGACGATGAATATTCGGGAAAATCCAAGCAAGACAGCAAAAAAATGAAAATGTTGCTTTCAACTGATTATTTCACTTTGAGAGAACCATACGGCCGTAAAAATGTCACATTAAAAAGACTGGCTACTTTGTGCGGTACATGTAACGAAATTGAAATATTAAACGATCCAACGGGTAATCGTAGAATAATTGTTTTTGAAGCGTCTGGAAGGTTTGATTATGATTTATACAACTCACTTGATAAGGGCCAATTATTCGCCCAAATCAAAGCTATTTACATGGCTGGTGAAAATTCAACATTGACGGGAGCAGATATTGACCGTTTAGAAGATGTCACTGGAAAAGAATATGCCGAGGTGAATATCGAATCTGAATTGATTCACGAATTTTATGAAACTACCGATTCAATTATCAACTTTAAAACAACGACTTTAATAAAAGACGATTTAGAAGGCCGTACAAATCAACATCTAAGTATAAAACGTATTGGAATGGCACTTCGTGAGAGCGGATTCAGTAGAGTAAAGAAAAACGGGGTATTTGGCTATTTAATACGTGAACGAATACACAAAAATGAAAATGAAGTATCTGAGGAGTTGCCATTTTAGATTAAAATTGTATATTTGCATTGATTTTGTACTCGTATCTTTTTACCATGTGAGGGCAGTCTAGAAATAGGCTGCCTTTATTTTTTGGCATAAAAAAGCCCCAAAATCATAAGACTTGGTGCAAATGTTATACGGGGCGAGTTGCTGCGTATAAGCAAATAAAAAAGCCACAAGGGTGGTTTAGTTCCTCATGGCTTCGCTGCAAAGTTACTTCATAAATCTTTCTTTTGCACTTTTACTATTATGGCATTTTTCACACAATGGTTGGTGATTTGCCTCGTTCCAAAATTCACCACCTAATCGAACAGGCGTCACGTGATCCAAAACCGTAGCCATTGCCCGCTTACATTTGTGGCAAATTGGGTCACGTCGTAAACGGTCAGCTCGTAATTTGCGCCAGGCTGTCGTATTGTATTCTGTTGTATAAAATTCGCGCTTACCGGAAAAGGCTTTTTTCTTTTCGGTTTGAGCTGTTTTCTTATATCCTGGCATGTTTGGCATGTCACAAAGTTACCGTTTTTTAAATTGTTCTGCGGCATCAATATTGCCCACTTCGTCAACTTTAAGTTTTCTGAGGTTATTCATTTCGATTTGCTTTTCATTCCCGTTTGATTCATTTTTAATCCATCCATGCCAAACGCCTTTAATTAAGCGCGTTTGAACCAATCGAAACCAAATGCCATTAAGTTTGAATCGGTTGCCTCTTAAAGAGCCGTTATGGCTTCCTAGCGTCGTTTGTTCTGTTATTTGAGGAGTACGGTTCATTTGAATGTGTTGCTATAGTAGGTTTCAGATGATTTATTTACTTTATTTAAGATAGTTACCTTCCCTTCATTAAATGCAAATCTAACCTCCGTTTGGTGCGTATTTTTTGCAGAATTGTAACCGTCAAATTGTTTTGCGATATAGTTCTGAGTATCTTTTGGAATCATATCCCATAGCATATCTACGCTACTGACCATTTTGTTGGCTTCGCCAATATGGTCTTGTTTATTGTTGCTCATTGTTACCTCCAAATGTTTCGTTGTAGTAATTTTCCGCAGTTGGTAGGAAAAGAACATCTCCAAATAATAAAGCATCTATCATCTCCTCCTTATACATTGCTTCGTACTGCTCTAAATCAACAGATAAATTGTCTATCATTAATTCCCTTGCCATTGTTTGTGGCTCTGATTGAATTATTGCAACCCTTCGTTGGATTTCTGCAATTAGTTGGCTTACGCTACTTTTATTGTTGCTCATTTGTTACCTCCAAATGTTTCGTTGTAGTAGTTTGTGTTAATCGTGTTATTTAGTCTATCGTTACTACCACTTGCGTATGATTCAATTATCTCTGTCCTGTGTATTTCTTTGGCTTGCTGATATGCTTCGTGTACATTTTCATATAATACATTTTTGTCTACTCGAAGTTCAATTAATCTTTTTAAAAAATACTCTACGCTACTTTGTTTATTGTTGCTCATAAATTTTCAATTTCTTGTTTTACTTCTTTGTAAAATTGGATTGTTGAGTATGCGCAGTAATGTTGTTTACCATCTGTTAAATTACCAAATTTCCTTAATATCTCATCAACTGCAATCAATGCACATTGCTTTGAATATGGGTAATTTACAGAACAAAATATATCATTGTCTAATAATACAAATTTGTCTATCAATTCCTTTGCTTTTTCTATTGGTGTTTGTTTATAGTTACTCATTGTTACCTCCTTGTATTTTATCAATTACATATTTTGCACCTAACTGAAAATTTGTTTCCTCGTCATATATCAGACGAGATTTATCTCTTGAAATTTCTTTAATCTCCTCATCACTTGGTAGTTCTATGGGGATTAGCAAATCTATAAATTGTGAATCTGTCATTTTGTTATGTCCTCTTGCGAAGTCCATTGCTAACCTTACTTGTTCTTCTGTGTATAGTTTCATACTTTGTTTATTGTTACTCATTTCAATGTAATTATTATCAGGGCAACACGCTGCATATTGCTCACTTATGAGATTCAAACTTGACCGACCACAGCCAGTGCATATTTTTTCTATTTTCATAATACCCTTTCAATTATCATTTTAAATTCATCCAAATTTCGCACAATGTAATACATAAATCCGTGACCAGTTACCAGCGTTTCCCATTCTTTTTGCTCAGGGCTTTGCCTTCCAGTTGTTGTTTTCAGCTCGAAAAAATACGCCCGTCCTGAGTAGTATAAAACCAAATCAGGACGGCCCCGAATCAGTCCTTTTAATTTATTGCGATACCCGTCAATTTTATTCTTTGAGTTGTTCAAATTATAGCAAAATAACCCCCTCGTTTCAGGATAATTATTCCACATGTATTGAACGATATCTTCCTGTAAACGGTCCTCAGATTTTTTCATTCATTATGATTTTAGCATCCTCAATAAATTGTTCGACATCTTCAATTCCTTTTAAGGCGTTTACACAGCTTACAATTCGCTCAAAATTGGCCTGATCTAGTTCGCTTGGGTTCAATACGCTTACAATTGTGTAGCGTCGATTGTAGACTAAATCTGACTGAATCCGTAATAACGTTTCAGGGCTGTTGCGGATTATCCACGGAGCTTTTGATGTGCTCATAAGCGCTGGACTGAAATCACCTTACAAACCTGCCTAGATTCGTACACATTGCACCCGTTTTGACTAATTGAACCATTCGAACCAATACCAAACGAACCCGAAACGATAACGCTTAGCGTATCTTTTAAACTTGCCTCAGTAACTTGTACACGTACTTTGTGCCATACTTTTTGAGGTTGTTTGCAACTAATTACCACAATTGCAAACAATATAATACTTTTTAAAACCATATGACAAAATAACGCCAAATATTCCATATTAACAAATAATATTGTATAATCACATTATTTATAATCATTCTAATTAGTGACATAGATATGACGCATTCCAATAAATTGGACAATTTTGTCATAGTAATGTCAATATATGGTATGTTGGTATGGATAAGGTACGCCAAATAAAAATCTTACCTACCCGTATAAAAGTGCCGTCAATGTTGAATTTTTTCTTTGGTGGGTAAGTAAAGTAAGTAAATTCTATAATAATTACATGAGATATAAGGTACATCACATATTACACATTTTATGTTATATATCCCCCTAAGAAAACGCGTTTTCTTCTTACTCCTTACCCGATTACGATTTATCTTTTTATCATTCAATTAATTACAGCGAAGGTAACATTTTGGTACTTTTTTTATTTATAAATCTTCTTACCCGCGTTGATTTTATTAGATATTGTGGTATGTTTGAAGGCATGGAAGTATTTGTAGATATTAAGCATAATAATCGTTACGAGGTTGGTTCTTATGGAACTGTCAGGAATAAAAAAACAGGCGCAATAATAAAACCTAGGATTACAAGAGTGGGAATTGAAATGCTAACCTTATCGAGTGGGACAGCAACTTATCATTACGTTCGTAGATTAGTTGCTGGGCACTTTATAAGCAATCCAAAGAAACTTGAATGTGTTGCGCATATTGATGGCAATAGATTGAACTCACGAGCTGACAATTTGATTTGGTGCAATATGAGTTATATCAAATCGTTTCATAAGTCTAAAAGATTTCAAATAAAAATCAAAGGAGTGCCAGGTTTGTTTAGAAACGTTTCTGATTGCGCTAAGTTCTTTGGGGTGTCAAACGACGTAATAAAAAAGATTATAGAAAGCAATGATCTTAATAATTCTTTTAACATCGAATGGAATGTTTAACGGGGGTAGTAGGGTAAAAATCCCCACACGTAAGGCTGTAAACCGTTGGTCAAAACTTTTTGTACACCCACGAGGCCAAACAAATAGGGGGTAATTTGTTATATTTGCACTATGGAAGTAATGAACGAACGCGCAAAATCTATTTTTACCAATACGATTAAGCAATTAAAAAAACTAAAACAATATCATGACATTGACGAAAAATTAATTCAAAGTTATGCAGTTGAAATGGCCACATACGAAGAGGCCAGTGAGAATTGTAACGCACAAAGCGAGTGTATTCCCGCCCCGTCAGGTTACTTAATGATTAATCCATGGTACACAATCAGAAAGCAGTCTTTGAAATCCGCTATGGACATAGCAAAGTTGTTCGGGTTTACTCCAATAGTTCGAAAATCATTGGGAGCTAATAAAGAAATCGAAACGCCAATGTTTGATTTATTGACTAATCGCGAAAAGTTAGGATAAATAATTTATCTTTGAATTATGAAAAGTAAAAATATCGAAAAGGCTGTTGAATCAATTGAACGTAATTCTTTGCCGTATGTAGTTGAACAAGTTGGCTTGGCTTATGCTGTTAAATTGGATGGAATTGCTTGCGACGAAAATGGGAAACCGAGCGAAACGCCAAGATTCTACATGAACTCAGCAAAGGCGAATATCGCAAAGGATTATTTTATCTCAAAAAATTAATTTAATCCATTTTGGAAATAGTAAAAAAATATATTTCCGACGTGCTCACTGGTCGAATATTGGCTTGCGAGTTCGTAAAAAATGCCTGTATCCGATTCAATTCGGATTTGGAGCGTGAAGATATTTCATTTTCTGAGCAGCATTATTTGTATTGTGCTAAGTTGATTGAGAATTTAACGCATACCGTCGGCGAAAAAGCGGGCGAAAATTTTATCCTGGAACCTTGGCAGCATTTTATTGTTGCTAATATTTTCGGATTTTTAAAATTAAACGGAACGAGACGCTTCACACGTGCCTATGTTGAACTCCCTAGAAAAAACGGGAAGTCAACTTTTGCGGCGGCGCTTATGTTGTTTGGGCTTATTGCGGACGGCGAAGAGGGTGCTCAGATTTATTCGGCTGCTACAAAATTAGATCAAGCCATGATGGTTTTTGGCGAAGCTTACAGGATGGTTACAAAAAACAAAATCTTTGCTGGGCATTTAAAATCCGCAAATTCAATTCATAACCGTTACGTATCAAAAGAAAATTCAATCTTCAAACCACTCGAGTGGAATCCAAAAAAACAGGACGGATTAAACGCGCACTTTTGCTGCATAGATGAGTACCATGCGCATTTGTCAGACGAAATGTATAACGTTATGCGAAACTCAATGGGCGCGAGAGCGCAGCCCCTTTTGTTTACAATCACAACGGCGGGATTCAATAAAGAAAGTCCCTGTTATAAGCATAGAAAATATTGCACAAAAGTTTTGGGAACGTCGATTAAAGACGATGCGCTTTTTGCGATAATTTACACACTTGACAAAGATGACAATTGGCAGGATCCTAAGAACTGGAAAAAAGCAAATCCAAATTGGGGCGTTTCAGTTAATCCGCGAATACTCGAAGAGGGTTTAAGCGAGGCAAAAGAGATGCCACATAAGGAAGTTGAATTTAAAACCAAGTTGTTAAATGTTTGGACTGATTCAGCAACTACCTGGATAAGCGATGATTTGTGGAATGCCTGTGGAACGTCTGATAATTTGGCAATTGGCGAAAGTTACGGCGGTTTGGATTTGGCAACGGTATCAGATTTTTGCGCATACTCGTTATTTTTCCCTCAAACAAAATTTTGCAAAACATTTTATTTTATCCCTGAAGATTCTTTGAACAAACGCAATGACCAGTCTGGGGAATCAATTCGCGAATGGGTTTTGCGTGGTAATATTATTGCAACGCCTGGCAACGTGACCGATTACGATTACATACGCTCAAAAATTAATGAGCTAGCGTTGTTATATGGACGCCCTGAAGATATCGCATTTGACCCTTACAACTCAAGTCAGTTGGTTATTCAATTGCAAGACGATGGTTTTAAAATGTACAAATACAGACAGGGTTTTATTTCAATGTCAAAGGGTACAAAAGAACTTGAGCGACTTATTACCGGTAAAGAATTTAAGCACGATAACAACCCCGTGTGCCGTTGGATGATGTCAAACATTTTAATCGTTCAGGATGCTGCGGGAAATATCAAAATTGATAAACAAAGCAGCAACGACAAAGTTGATGGACCAGTTTCAAAAGCAATGGCAATAGGAACTTGGATCGAAGAAAATATGGATAAGGAAGTGCCACAAGAATTTTTTGTTTACGATTTATGACCCACGAAGAATTTTTTGAATTGTATTACGACAATTTGCCCAAGTTCAAATTTTATTATTTGGCCTATGAGGAAGTTGAGCGCATACATATTGAAAAATTTGGTAAAAGAAAGTTTAAAGACGCGACCGTATTTCGTGCGACTATTAGCCGTTTTATGGCAAAAAATTAAATTTGTAACACCTCAAAGTAAGTAAGTTTATAATTTTGCATATAATGGCATTGGTAGATTTTTTTAAAAGAGAGAAAAGAATGAGCACTCAGGTGCCTAATTCCTATCAATGGTTTTTGGATTCATTGGGCAATATTTTTGGAACGACTTCACAAAGCGGCCAATCAGTAACCCAGAAAACAGCTATATCAATCGCAGCGGTTAAAAAGTGCGTTGATATTATTTCGAATGGTATTGTAAATTTAAATGTTAAAGTTTACTCAGATATTGACGGCGTAAAAAAAGCCGAACCAAAACACGCAATTGCTATTTTAATCGACGAACCCAATACTTTTCAAACAAAATCACAATGGATTGAATGGATGGTTATGTGCCAAGTTTTAAAAGGTAACGGGTATTCTCAAATAATTAGGGATAATAATTTTCAACCAATTGCATTAATGCCGTTGATCACTGAAAACGTAAAGCCAGTTATTCAAGATGGAATTTTGCGCTATCAAATTACGAATAACGATCAAAGCAGTTTTGTTGAATCCTATGACATAATCCATTTTAAAGGCAAGTGTTTAGAAACGCCTTTATTTGGTTATAGTCCGATTGTATATCACCGTGAAACTATGGGCGTGTCGCTGGCTGCAACCGCAGGGCAATCAAGCTCGTACAAAAACGGGGTATTAAAATTTTTTATTAAGACTTCTGGCAATTTGAATGTTACTCAATTAGGCGATTTAAAAACCTCTTTGAACAACGTTATTGATAACAAATCAAATTCTTTGGCTGTGCCAGGTGGTGTCGGAGTTGAACGAATCCAAATGACACCCGAGGAAGCGCAATACATTTTAAGTAAAAAAATGAGCGCCGAAGAGATTGCCAATATTTTCGGGGTGCCTATTTCTATGGTTGTTTCAGGTGTAAGCGGAAAAGCAACGGTTGAGCAGGAATATCAAGAATTTTATAGTAATACCCTAGCGAATTACGCAATTAAAAACGAAGAGGAGTTGCGCCGTAAATTGATAACCAAGCCAGCCGAAAAAGGGGTTTACTATTTTAAATTTAATTTTAATTCACTATTGAGGGCAACCGCTTTAGATCGTGCGGAATTTTACAACAAAGGAATTAACAACGGATGGATGTCACCGAATGAGGCGAGGGGATTTGAAGATCAAAACGCATACGAGGGAGGCGACCAAAAATTTGTTAACGCAAATTTGATTCCAACTGAATTAATGAGCGAATGGATAACGGGCAAAATTAATCAATTGAATAGCGCCGCAATGGTCAATAATAATCCAAACGGTAATAATTAAGAATATGAAAAATACAAATATAGAAAGGCGCAAACTCGGTTCAATTGAACAACGTGCCATGGTCGACGGCGTGGAGTTCCCTGACAAGTTCGGGGGCGTTGCTGCTGTTGTTGATATTGTTACCGACATGGGTTGGTACGAAGAAAAAATAGCAAGAGGCGCGTTTGATTCAGCATTGGCCGCTAGTGATTTGGATATTCGCGTGTTATACAATCACGAAGAGTGCCAAGTTTTGGGTCGTACATTGTCAGGCACTGGCCGTGTTTTTGTTGATGACAATGGAAATTTAGCGTATGATTACGATTTTGACGCTAATTCGCCGTTACATAAAACCGTTGCAAGTGCAATCATTCGTAAGGATATAACTCAAAGTTCTTTTGCGTTTACTATCGAAGAGGTTACTTGGACGTACAGCGCGAAATATGGTGAAATGGGATTGAGAACAATTACCAAAATAAAAACATTATACGACGTTTCGCCCGTTACTTTTCCCGCTTATGAAGATACTGAGGCAGATAGTCGCAGCGCTTCAATACGCGAAGAGAGAAGCAAATTTGTTACACCTGAAATAAATGTAACAGAATTGCAACAACAAGAAATGCGAAATAGTTTAGATTTGTGCAAATTAATACAATTAAAAAAATGAATAAGGTTCAATTAATGGAAGAGCGCTCTGGTTTAGTTACTGAGCTTGATACAATTCAAGCCTCTTTAACCACAGAAAAGCGTGGATTTAGCGACACCGAGCGAGCTCGCGTTGTTGAAATCGAAGCAAGATTAAGCGCTATCAATGGCGACATCGCAGCATTAGCAGTTTTAGAGAAACGTGCAAACGGTTCTTTTAACTATGGCACTGAAAGTTCAAAATCTGAAGAGAAAGAAAAAAGAGAATTTTCTTTTTCAAAATTAATTCGTGAGGCTGGTTCAAACAGCATTAGCGGATTAGAAAAAGAACTTGTTGAAGAGTCCGCAAAAGAGGCTCGTGCAATGGGAATCACTCCACAAGGTATTTATTTGTCTAATGACATCATGAATGTTAAGACACGTGAATTGAGAACAATGAGCGCGGGAACGGCTACAAGTGGCGGTAACTTCATTCCATTGGAAAAAGTTGGATTCTTTGACGCGTTATACGCAAAAACGGTTTTAGATCAATTGGGAGTTACCAAATTGACTGGACTTTCTGCAAATGTTGATTTAACTGGATTTAGCGCAGCGGCAACGGTTGCTTGGGCAGCTGAAACAGCGGATGCGGCAAGTGGTGACCCTACGACTGCAGCGCGCCAATTACGCCCTTCTCGTTTGAGCGCTTATAGTGATATTTCTAAACAATTGTTGTTGCAAAACAATCAATCAATTGAGCAAGAAATTATCAATTCTTTTGTTCGCGCTTTAAGTGTTGAAATCGAAAGAGCTGCGATTAATGGTTCAGGCTCTAGTAATCAACCAACAGGTTTATTGCAAACTTCTGGAATCAATTCAGTTGCAATGGGAACTAACGGAGCTGTGCCAAGTTTGGCGAAAGTTCTTGAATTGGTTGCTGCGGTTGAAAACGCAAACGCTGGTCTTAATGGCAAATTCTTAATCAATCCTAAATTAGTTGCTAAGTTGAAGCAAACTGAAATCAGCTCAGGCTCAGGCGCAATGATTATGTCTTATATGGCATACTTTAACGGTATGTCAGACCAAATCGACGGCAAGCCAGTGTTTAGCACAACCAACGTTCCAAGCAACTTGACAAAAGGAAGCGCGAGCGCGGTATGTTCAGCAATGATCTACGGTGATTGGGAAAACCTTGTAATCGGTCAATTCGGTGGAGTTGAATTGGTTGTTGATCCATATAGCCAAGCTATTGGAAACAAAACTCGTGTAGTTTTAAATCAGCACATTGGTATCGCGGTGAAACAACCTGCGGCCTTTGGTGCAATTGTTGACTTACTTACAACGTAATTCAATAGGGTGGGATAGCTTCGCCGCTTACCCATCCACTAATATGACAAAAGAAATTAAAACTAGTGAAAAAGCGGCCGAGGTTGCTAACACTAAATTGATTAAATTTACATTTGCACCTATCGGCGCTTATGGACTTGGCTATTTTATTGGAGATATCGCTGCAATCGAATCCGAATTAGCGGATAAAATTGTCGCAAATGGACACGCTGAGTATGTAAACGCAGATTTAGCCTCACCTGAAGGCGCTGAGGCACTTTAAAAAATGTTAATCGGACGAAAAACAATATCGAAATCTTTCCCCGACACGGATTACCTTTCACTTGCAGAAGCGAAAGCATGGCTCCGCGTTACTCACACGCGTGAAGACGATTTGATTTCGATGTTGATTTCGAATGCAATTTTACAAGTTTCGAACTATCTAGGCTACTCAGTTGTAAAAGCTAATTCGAAGTACTCATTTGATTACTTACAGGGCGCAGATGCGATGATTTCGCCAATTTTGGGTAATATGATTCCAGTCGGTACAATGTTGAATATTCCTTCAAGGGTAATTAGTATTGTAACGGCAAAATATATTGACAAAAATCAAACGGCTCAGACATTGGACGTTGTCAATAACTCAGCGAATAGTCAAAGCCAGTTTAATTATTGCCTTACGGTCAAATCGTACCCTTCTAGTTTAACTGATGCGCGCGAAAAATTTGTAATTGAAATTTTAGAAGGATTCGCTCCGAGCGAATTCCCTGCGGATGTGAAATTGGCGTGCTTATTAATTATTGCGCAATTCATGGACAATCGAAGTAATATTGTGGTAGGTGTAACGGTTAACGACATTCCAAAAGGCACCGAATATATTTTAGATCAATATCGCTCAATTAATTTCGCGTAAATGGATGCTGGCAGATTTGATACACCTATTGAAATTTATCGTTTTGCGTTTACTCAGAATGCAACGACGGGAGAAAAGGTAAAAACTTGGACAAAATTATCTGATGAATGGGCGAAATACGACGCTATTGAAAGCGGTTCAGAGGGCGTATTTGGTAGCCAGCGCGAAAACAAACAACAAGTATTGTTCAAAATTCGTTATTGCGATTTAAAGGTTTCAGATAGGATTGTTTTTGACGGTCAAAATTATAACGTAATTACAATTTCAAATATTCAGCGTGATATGTATTTATTTGTTACAACCCAATTGACGCAATGAGTGTTGAGGGAATTGACGCGGTTATTAAAGATTTGGAACGTCGACCTAAGTTGCTTAGGAATGGGGCGGTTAGTAAAATAATCAAATCAATTTCGGCTCCCATGGTTGCGGAAGTTCGCGCAAACGCCCCAAATGAAACACTCCGCAATGCTTACGGCTTTATTACGCGCAAAGATGACAAATATCCAAACACGGTTTTAATAGGTCCCAATTACGGCGTGGACGGTGGCGGCCAATTATCGCATATTTTTGAATATGGAACGGCTGTCAGAAAAACAAAAGAAGGCGAAGATAGGGGATTCATAAAAGCAACCCCGTATATTCGACCAGCATTTGACAAATACAAAGCGCAAATTGTAACACAAATCGGTGAAAAAATCACTAAAATTGTAACTGAAAATAAATAATATATAAAAAAATGGCAGCTTCAACTGGTTACACAAACGGCACGCTAATAGGAATGTTCATTGAAACAACCAGCGGCGGCACAACTACAAAGACAAAATTCGCAAACGCGAGAACAAACGATTTTGAAATGACCTCAGACATGATCGACGCTTCTAATAAAGATAGCGCTGGTTGGAAAGAATTTATTGCAGGATTGCACGCAGCAACTATGACATGTGACGGAATCATGGAAGAGGACGGGTCAGTTGGGTCAGGTTCAGAAAGCGCAGAAGATTTACTAGCTCGCGCAATTGCAAATACTCCCGTAACGGTTGTTTTGGGTTCTGGCATTGTGGGTGATCTAAAACTTTCTATGCAGGCGTTGTTTAGTTCTTTTTCTTTGAGTTCACCAAATAACGACGTTTCTACATTTTCTGTAAAACTTCAAGTTACAGGCGCTGTTACTGTCGGTAAATTCGTATAATTTAGTTTAGTTTTTTTCATACAAGGAAGGCTGCTATTAAGTAGCCTTTTTTGTTTTATATTTGTAACATGAAAATTTTAATAAACGAAATTGAATACCCTGTTTTTTTCGGCATGACTGCCATTGAAAAAACCATGATTAGTTTGAATTGTGAAAGTTTTGAAACCATGGGCGATAAGTTAAAAACCAACTTAGGAATGTTTCAATTACACCGCGAAGTCGCTTATAATGGAATTTTAGCGGGTTGCAAAAAGGAAGGAGTCGCATTCCCGTTTAAAGACTCAGAAGATTTCGGAAACTCAATTGATTCATTTGAACAACTTACTCCAGTTGTTGCGTATTTTTGGGAGGTTTTCGGCGGTTTTTTCAAAACAACGGGGGAAACCAAGCCTCAAAAGGTAAGCAAAGCGGCCAAACAAAATCCCTAACTTGGAGGGAAATCAAAGAGGCAGCATTTGGCGAAATGGGAATAATGCCGAATGATTGGGAGTTACTGAGCCCTGAATATTTCATGTTTCGCCTTTCTGGATTACGCAATTCTCAAACGAATATTTATCGTCAAGAATGGGAACAAACAAGGTGGCTCGCGTTTAGTATGCTTACTCCTCACATAAAAAAGAACGCTAAAATGACACCTCAAAATTTGATTATTTTTCCATGGGAATCAAACCAAGAAGAGGGGATTGCCGAATTTGTAGCGAAAAGAAAAGATTTATATGCTAAATTAGTGCCGTAATGCAAGCGCCTGAAATAACATATAAGATATTGACCGACAACGCGAATTTGATTGCGGTTGTTGGGGATAGAATCACGCCAATGGAAATCGCTCAAACGTCGGTATTCCCTGCAATTTGTTTTCGCCAAATTAGCGAACCTCAGAACAACACAAAAAGCGGGCATAGTAAAACCAACTATGCGCGTGTTCAAATTGATATAGTCGCTAAAACTTACACTGAAGCCGCTTCTATTGCAAAGTTGGTTCGTTTTGCTATGCTTACGATAACGGCGCCCGTGATAGTTAACGGCTCGATGGTTTTAGGCGTGGAGTTGTTGGATCAAATCCCGTTTACCGATTCAACAGAAAGTGAAGAAGGTACATTTAGGATTATGCAAGATTATTCGATTTGCTTCAATGTTGATATGGCAATTCAGGATTATTATTTACTTTTAGAAAGTGGAAATTTCTTATTGTTAGAAAATGGCTACAAAATAATTTTATAAGATGGCAGATAAACAAATTAATATAGTAATCGGAGCGGATATCAATAAGCTCGAAAAAGGCTTTAAAGATGTCGTTAAAATTATAGGCGCTTCCGGTAAAACTATTGACAGCCAGATGGAGGCCGTTGTGAAATCCATTGAAAGCGATTTTGAGCGGATTGCCAATTCACCGAATACCAAAAGAACCGTCGCGCAATTACAAAACTTAGCGCTTAAAGTTCAGGCGCTCGGACCCGAGTTCGAAGATATGGCCAATAAGATTGTCAAATCTGCAGGTCAAATTAAAGACAAGGTAGGCGATGTCAGTGCTCAAATACAATATTTCTCAAGTGATACGCGCAGAATTGACGCTGTCGTTGGTGCGGCTCAAGGTGTTGCTGGTGCTTTTGGAATTGCAGAAGGGGCAGCCGCTTTATTTGGATCTAAGAATGAGGAACTTCAAAAAACAATTGCAAAAGTTCAAGGCGCTATTGCCTTAATGAATGGAATACAAGCTGTGCAAAATGTGCTGCAACAAGAAAGCGCTGCCATGACTGGATTGAATGCAGCCGCGCAGCAAGTATTGGCAATTAAAACCTATGCCAGTGCAAGCGCTATGAATGCTTTAAAAGTTGCAATGTTAGCAACCGGAATTGGAATTGCTATTGTGTTGATTGCACAATTTGGAAGCGCTATGAGTGATGCAGCTGATAAAAGTAAATTGCTAGGGGAATCTATTAAAAAAGCAAATAAGGAAGCTGAGGACGCCGCAAAAGCGGGATTCGATTCACAAAAGAGTTACGCAGATAAAAGACTTGGTGAATTAGGAAAAGAATTGCAAGCGCAAGGCAAATCCAATGATCAAATATTAAAGGCACAACTTGAATTTGTTAAGAAACAAAAAGAATTGACAATGGCTCAATACTTAGATGCTAAAACAAATCAATCTATAAAAGGGGCATTGTATAAAGAGTATAATGACTTGGAGGCTCAAAGATACGGACTTGAATTGGATATTCAGATTGCGGCAAACGATGCAAGAAAAAAGGCATATGAACAATCAATTAAGGACGAAAAAGAATTTATAAAAGCAAAACAAGAAGTTGAAAAATTACTAAGCAAAGAAACAATAATTCGAGATAAGAAAAAAGTTGCGGAAGATAATAAACCTGAGTATAAAGGATGGGAAAATGAAACAACAAGAAAGCTTCAATTTTTAAAATTCAATGAAGATTTTGCAAATCAAGTAATCACAAAAGATCAAGATTTTAACGATAAAAAATATACAGTTGACATGAAAGCTGTTGCAAATCTTAGAAAAGTTTTAGCAGCAAATCAAGAAATAACAAATGCTCGTATTAAACAACGTGAAAGGGATAAGGAAGTACAGGATAAATATATTGCAGATAACGAAAAATTTGTAGAAGATTTCAATAAAGTATTTGCAAATATTCAAACAGATGCTTTAACTCAAATAGGTCAAACTATTGGAGATGCTTTAATGAACGGCGGGAATGTACTCGAAAGTGTATTTTCAATTATATTAAATTCAGTTGCATCATTTGCAGACGCATACGGTAAGGCTTTAATCACTGCGGCTGTGGCTTCTGAGGCATTCACTAAATTACTTATATCAAATCCAGTGCTTGCCATTGGTGCGGGTATTGCATTAGTCGCGGCGGGGGCGGTTGTTCGCTCAGTAGCGCAAAAAGGCCCGACAGCATTTGCGGATGGTGGTATAGTTAGCGGCCCGACATTGGGCTTAGTTGGCGAATATCCAGGCGCTTCAAGTAATCCAGAGGTAATTGCCCCACTTGACAAATTGAAAGGAATGTTGATGCCTCAATCGAGTACAAATATTGGTAACCTAGAAACGCGAATAAGCGGCCGAGATTTAGTTATATTAATGAATAGAGAAGAAAGGGCGTTATCACGTGGCTAGGATTTATTATTCGCAATTTAAGGATATAAACAACGCTAATTGGCGTGTCGAACTTTGGGATAATCCAAGCGGCTCAAGTTCTGGAGGCACCGAAGTACGAGCGATAAAAGGCGGCTTTACAATTGAATATCAAGGCGACGGCGATATGATTTGGGATAATCCAATTCGTAAAGGCAAAGCCATTTTAACCGTAGCAATTGATAATAGTACGGACGAAACTTTTTTTCAAGCGCTGGCAGTTTCTGACGAACAAAAATACGTTATGGTTGCTTATAAAGAATCTGATTTAATTTGGATTGGTAGGGTAATTCCTGACCAAGTCAGTTGGATTCGTTCAAGTTTAGAAGGCAAAGTATTTTATAAAGTTAGTTCAATTGATGGAATGAGTTTGCTTACAAATTATAAAGTTGATCCAACTTGGTTTAGTACTGCAAATAGATTGAATATGCTTGACCTTATTCGATTGTGTTTATCAAAAGTTAACCTATATCAATATTGGGATTACTTAGGTTTTGGCAATAATTATATAAATGATTGCATACAAACTTATCCTTTGAATGGTTCACGACCTATTCAATTTCTTAAAAAATGGGAAGTAAACTTATCAAGTGTAGTTGATGATTTTAAAATTTTCACCGAACAAACCGAAACTCCTGACCTTGCAAATATTTATGTAAATTGCTTTAATGCAATTGAAAATATATTGACAAAATACGGCGCAAGAATTACGCTTTACAAAGGGCAATACTGGATAACTCAGCCTATTGGATACGGAAACGGAGCCTATCCAGTTACATTTGAATATAGGGTTTACTCAACTGCAGGAGCGAAAACAAATAGTTTAAATTATGGACATCGTATTTTTGAAAATACGGCGATTGCACGAAGTAGATTTGAAGCATATCCAACAATTACCCACCAAGCGGCCGTAAGAACTTTTAATACAAAATATAAGCGAAGCTCCTTAATTAGTAACGTGAGAGCCTTCCGAGATAAATCAAGTTCTTTATTTTCGGTGGGTAATTTTGTAGCAAATCAAGGCAATGAAATTTCGGTTAAATCTACTTTAAAGTTTGGAGTTGCTTTCTGGTCAGGGGCTACAATTCCAGCAAGTTCAAAGGTTTATATTGCTTTTAGAATTTACTCCTATACATCTAGCGCAGGCGTAAAATGGTACGATTATAATACAAGAACTTGGATTACCGCAAGCGTACTTCCTGATTATGAAACTATCGAATGCAATATACTTTCCGTTGAACAAGCAGGGCCCACGAATGCAATTGTAACAACTGATTTTTTTAGAAACTTTTCGGCTTCAACTGGCATTGACGGAGTAAGAGTTGATTTTCAAATAATAGGATTCACAAATACCGCTATCGGGTCAGGAACTTTAACAAATATTGATATGTGGGGAGATGTCAATATTTGCCAAATTGATAAAAATGAAAAATTAAATTCAGTAGGTAACAAAAATAACGCTTCAAAAGTTGTTGAATTTTCAACTAGGTACTATCAAAACTATCAAAGCATTTTTGATTCAGGTGCGATTTATGATTTAAATTCAAATTCCCTTCCTGATGGATGGAAAAATTTAACAGGTAAATACGAGCCATTTGTGACCGCTTCGAGTTCGGACTTTATGGCATTGTACGCTCGAGCCGTATGCGTTGCGCAAGGTAATTGGATTGATGCTGGCAATTATACACCTACGAAATCACTAATTTTTGACGATGGAATATGGATTTTTAATGGCGGTAAATTAGACGCCATGGCTGGGCAATGGGATGGAGAATGGTTGAGAATGTCAAATTACCCTGATGATATTGATAATCCAATTGATACAGAAGATTCAGATTACAATACCAATTCAGAAGGTTCGACATTGATTAGAATATTACAACAAGTTACCGAACAAAAAGTTTCAAGTCAAAATATATTCCCTGCAATGCCTTATCGAATGATGCAAATTGCTGAGGTTCCAATTACGGCAACCCCTTCAATAGATACGTTGTATAATGTCGATTTAAAATTTAATCAATCTTTAGGGGAAATATTTTTTTCACTATCCGAAAAAGGAGCTTTTGTAACGGCAACAACTGGCACTCATTCGGCAAGCGTTGCAAGTCCTTCGATACTTTGCGATACAACCGACGGGAATATCATTTTGAATTTACCCGCCGCAAACACTTCAAAAGGAGTAGAGTTTTGGTTTAAGAAAACGGTAAGCGCGAACACGGTTTTGATTAACGGAACTATTGACGGCGGACCGAGTTACTCAATGAGCGGTGTTAATTCGGGTGTCGTTATTGTTTCGGACGGTTCGGTTTATTGGGTAAAATATAAATTGTAACAATTTAAACAAGCGGTTGTTTTAATTTTGAATTATGGCAGATAGTAAAATTAGTCAGTTATCAAGTATCGGAGCGGTCGATAACGCTGCAGATTTAATCCCTATTGTTGACACTTCTGCAACGGAAACTAAAAAGATTACACCTACTGCGTTAAAAACAGCATTAGCGTTAAATAACGTAGACAATACTTCGGATGCTTCAAAGCCTATTTCAAGTGCTACTCAAACGGCATTAGATGGGAAGGTTGATGAAAATACAGCCATTACGGGTGCAACCAAGACAAAAATCACTTACGATTCAAAAGGACTTGTAACTGCAGGAGCAGATGCAACAACAGCCGATATTGCAGATTCATTAAATAAGCGATATGTAACGGATGCACAAGCAACGGTAATCGGTAACACAAGTGGAACAAACACGGGTGATAATGCAACTAATTCACAATATAGTGGGTTGGCTGCAAGTAAGCAAGATACCTTAGTAAGTGCGACAAATATAAAAACTATTAATTCAACTACTCTTTTAGATAGTGGCAATTTAGTAATTGATAAAACAAGCATAGGTCTTAGTAATGTTACAAATGTAGATACTGCAAATGCAACAAATATTTCAAGTGGTACTTTGGATGATGCTAGGTTATCTGCAAATGTAACAGTACAAGGTAATACATTTAACGCAGCTAGTAAATTGGTTCAGCTAGATGGTACTGCAAAACTACCAGCAGTAGATGGTTCACAACTTACAAATTTACCTACATTTTCAGCTCCAAATGGATTATTAAGAATTGCAAGTGCTATCTCTACTACATTGCAAACAGTAACTGATTATTTAAACAATGTAAGTGTATTGCAAATAAATAGCAGACGTATTGGAATCTTAACAGATTCTAGCGTAACAACGCAAATTAGTTCTGTAATTCAATCAACTACCACAAATGCTGCTTTAGTAATAGCTCCAAATGGGACGGGTGCTTTAGTAGCTCAAATTCC
>CAILKW010000366.1 GCA_903834845.1 uncultured Bacteroidia bacterium
ACTCATTTTCCGGGCAGGAATAATTTCATAGGTTTCACTCTTTCCGCACTGGATAATGACCCGTTCCTTGTTTGCGGTATTGAGGTATTTTCGAAGGTTACGCCTCAACTCCGTTGTGCTTATTGCTATCATAGTTGTTCCTCTTTAAGTATCACTATAGCGTACAAATCAATCACAATGTAGCTCAATTCCAGATAATCCCACTCATGCCATACCGCACCCGACCACTGTCATCACTGACAAGAAGGGCACCTTTCCATAGTTGTCGTTGAAGTGAACCAGATCAGCCTCACTCATGTTGTAGCAAGTACTCGCGGGCGCGATCAACTGATAGCGCTGGATCAGCCGTATCCTGAATGCGTTCATAGCCTACTTTTGCCATCCATTGCTTGAATGGCTCTGCTTTGGGCGAGGGTATGGGTTGAATAATTCTCAGCAGTCCTTCCACATTTGCGCAATCTGTTGCTCTCATTTTCCCATCAGGAGCCTTCATTTTCAACTGCCGACAAATTGTCGACAGTTCAAGTCCATCGTCACTTTTTACCCTGACCTTCATCCTGAACCAATAATCACGCGGGTTGACGCTTTCGCTCAAAACTGCGATTACATCAACAATCGAGAAGTACCAGGTTTCAGTAGCCTCATCGAAGTGACGGCGAATTGGCGTATTTTCAAAGACAATAAGCGTTTGTTCTTCATTCATGATCCGCATCCTCCTTATGATTTTTGAATTGTTGAATACCGTTTTCGTCACAGGCCGATTATTGAAATATCACCAGGCCGAACCGCGAACAGTGCAATTGCGTCCGCAGTGCGGACGCAATTGCAACTTATTTTAAAAATGAAAGTTGCATTTCAACCGTCGAGCGAAATAGCATATTCCCTAATCGGGTATATACTGCAAATTCATCAAACATCCATCTCTCCTCTTGCCCGGCGACTTGTTGTATTGTGGTTATGGCAGATTGCAAGATTGTAATACTGTAAGATTTTCAGATTTCGAGGAGTGCGATCTGCAATCAAACCACCAGCAAGCATTTCACGGATTCGTTAATTCAGTTTCCCTGATACCGTCCTGTGACCAAGCGCAATCGCCAGTTCAGATTTTGAACAGGCACCGATGAGCAACTCCCTGATAACTCTTTTAAAAATCGACTCTGGCCCCGACTCTGGCCCTGACTCTGGCCCTGAAGAAACTGCCGCTGGCTCACGTCCAAGAGTGTTTGACGGTTTATCTCCAAATTCAGGCACGCTGATGATCATGCGAAAAACATCACCTTCGATGAGCTGAGGGTCCGCTCCGCCGTACTTTTTACCGTACATCATCATCTTGCGCATACCAGAACCCAGTTCGTCAGCGCGGTCTATCTCCCTGAAAAACGCACCGATCAAGTTCATCCATATCCGCCAAGGGATGATTGCTCTTGTTAATCCGAACATATCGACGGCACTTTTCGATCAATTCCGCACGAAGATTTCCAACCTGAATCCATGAGTATACCTTTTTTTCACTGGACGTTGCGAGTTTTCGCTGGTAGAGATGCGCCACAAGTATCGTGTGATCGGTAATATCCAAATCACCATCTTCATTGCGGTCGTAGATGCGCCCATTGCAGCGATGCACCTGCGAGCTTTCCGGCACATAGATACGCAGCAAGGATTTCCCATCAAGCTCGACAATATCAACCGAGAGATAGGTTGGCGGCGTGAGCTTCAGCGGATTGTTGATTGCAGTCTCACTGTTTTCTATATCACGCTCAAGTTGTTCGGCGATATAGACAAGAAAACTATCTTTAAAATCGAAATGACCGCCACTCATAAATGTATATCATGATTAACGTATGTTTACCAATATCCATTTTTGATTAACCACCCATTATGATTACTGCCGGAAGGTATCTACAACAGCGCAGTATTATGTTTATAGCTCTATCATGTCAGCTATTTGGTAGCCAAAATTCGTAAGCTCAAAAATTTCACCTTTTTGACCAACGGTCACTAGGAGTTGGAGATTTATGAGCTCCTGAATTGCCGCATCCCATTTTGCAACTTCTCTACGCTCATTCGAGAAAACCAAGTCTTTGCCATTCACTTGAACATGAGTGCCAGCTAGCACGCGCAGGTAAAGAACGTGACCATGCGGATCTAAACTAGCCTCTTTTAAGAGGATGCGTGCGTCATTGGTTAGTGAGGGGAGCTTTGTTTTTGATGGAACGGGTTCTACATCTATCTCACTGGCATTGACACCTAAAAACATTTCGTGCTGATTAACTTTTAGCTGTAAATGCCTATAAAACTTAACCTTGAAGTCAGCGTGACTGTCATAACTCTCATATAGCCCTCGGCTTTGACATGACTTCTTAAACACCTGTAGTTCTTTGAATTGGTTCAAATCCACACTTTCCATGACAACCGGTTGACCTGAGAAGTAAAGCATCGCTGGCTTGCTATATTTAATATGCTTTTCGATTTCTTCGACTGTGCCGCTGGGATGTTCGTTTGTTGGCGTGCCGATTCTTGTCCAAAAAACACCAACAAGTAAATCGCATTTATCAAGAATTTGATCATTAATTATTGCCTGCGGACTAGCGCCCATTTCAGGGGATGAGTGAGATTCCCAACCAATCGGTAGCAACACGATATTTCTCGATAAAGAATGAACCGCATTCCATTCATATATCACATCCCTGATTATCGCTCGCTCCGATGCAACATCACCAGGTGATGCAATCATTACGTTAAATACTTTTCCCAGATAACTCACTTAACTTCCCTCCTGGAGACGCATAACATTGCTTAGACTGATCTGCCTGATTCGCAAAAAAGCAGATTATTTCTTTCCACATAAAACTTTCAAAATTATAGAAGAAACCTTTTAACAACTTTTTATAAAAGAATATAGCGAATAACGAGACTGTTTATTCCTCCTTTGTATACCCGAAAGGTATACACCTGACCTCATGATTTTTTCAATAGCAATGCCCCGCTGAAAAAAACTTTTGGTTTTTCAATAATAGCAAACCCAGCTTCCTGAACTATTCTGATTTTTTCTTCAAGCGCTGATTTTGAAACATGAAATGGCGGCTCAACGATCAGAACTTGTCCTTGCGGTTTCAATATTGATCGTATCTCCTTGAAGAAATATTCCTTGTTCGGGACTTTGTGAACCATGTAGAGCAATAGAACAAAATCAACAGGCTCCGAGGCTCCTATCTTATCCTCTCCGCATTTTTGCTAGTGAATTCGATCCTCAAGCACTGTCCCTTTAATCTTCTCTTTTACTTTCTGAAGCATCCCCTCCTGCATATCAGCAGCAATAACCCGGCCTGTTTTGCCAACCATCCGAGCCATCTCGATGGTGAAAAAGCCCAGTCCACATCCGACATCCAGAGCCGTCATCCCTTCATTAATATCAAAATCCTTCGAAATGATTATGCAACAATTTTTCACCGAACGCTTATAAGGGAGAAATTTTTATACTCGATCTGCAGCCCTGCTCTCTGAACACCAAGTCCAGAAAGCGATTATAACCAAACCTGATATTTTTTTTGAATTATTTATCATTATCATCAGAGGGATCTGAATAATTTAATTCTATTTTGTTAACAATATTTTTTCTTTTAATTGCCTTCTCTTTTTTATTCATTTTGTCAACTAACATTTGGTGTATATAAATAGTTGAAGCCGCGAATATACGGTTTTTTATCTCATTTGCTGTTTTCCCAATAATCACACCTACTATTTTACCATTACTATCCTTAATAGGACTCCCAGAATCTCCATATTGAATTTCTGAACCAGACAAAACAAACAATGATGACATAGTAATAAACTTATTACCAAAAGGAAATACACCAGCCTCATCTATGTTATCAATAGTTAAATATTTTCCCAACGTTGCTGTGCAAGTGCACAGTTCACCTTTTTTTAATGGCTTGGTCCTCAACGAGTTTTTATTAATCTCTATATCTTTGTTATCACACAGCCACTTTGTTAACTTTTCGTTCTTTTCTTCATTTATCTTTGGCGAAAAGATAATAATATCCCTTGAATAATTTGCATCTTTTATTTTAAAAATCAATTGGATTGGTTTTGTTTCTGACCCATGACAATGTAATCTGGCATTTATTTCATTTTTACAAATGTACGCATCAAACATTTCCCCAATCAAGTCTTTTCGAAAAACAGTATCGTCATATAGCGCCATAAATATTTTTAAAGCGTTATTTTTCTCCTTAATCTTTCTGTCGATCTCAACCCCTGCCTTAATCTTATACTTTTCACAGGTCTTATTAAGCAACGTATAAATAGCATTACCAGTAGCATTATATTTATCCTTATATTTAATCATAAAGCCTCTATCAATCCATGAAGAAGATAAAAACGACTCTTTATCTATAAATTTTTGCATATTATCGACAGCCAACTTTTTCCTTACGTCATCACTTAAAGATTCATCAAGACCTTTATTGATTTTTGAATAAAAATCATGAGCAACAGATAAAATCTTTAAATCACAACTAGAGCCCCAATAACAACTTACATTTAAATCAATAACGATATCAAACGAATGCACTATCAACTCGGCAATAAATCTAACTAACTGCGCCCTATCGTGTATATTTTCACTATTTTCTTGTCTTTCAAGATTTTTTCCGTGTTCTGTCACAAATTCGCCCGGTATAGCATTTTGAAGGGAGAAATGATTAGGCCATCTTTCCTCTACAGGTTTAAATAATTTTATGGTCTTTGAATTCTTTGTAATAATTGTACATTTCTGAGAAACAGGTAAACAAAATATCATTGCCTCAGCATCCAATCTATCTTCACTTAATATCATTTGCAAACAATGGCATATTTCTGAAAATCTACTATTTGTTAATACTGGCAATCTCAGTAAATCACAAAGATGTCCTTTGTAGTTAGTAAGTCCATTATTCATAATTAAACCTTTATTTTGCTTTATAATAGTTTGAATATCTGAAAAAATACGTGTAAACAAATCGCTACTTAAATTACGTGGCTTTGTTATTGTTATATGATTATAATCCAAAGGCACTGTAATACATGAAATACAATTAGGGTCTGCTGATTCTTGATCAACAACAATAAGATTTTTATAACGTTTTTTTTCACAATAACTTGATACGGCAATTGATTTATTTTCAGCAATTTCACTAAACCAGTCTTTCAATTCAATTAAGTAATTAGAATCACTTATTAAATCGGAGGCTATTTTAGAAGAAACTCTAAATACTTTAGCTAATGTCGCAAGCGGCGATCCTTTGTGAGGAGTTGCAAGAAAAACAATACCAATTACCTCTTCAAATAAAACATTATACTTTTCATGCCGAGAAGAGATCCGAAACATCTCTTTAATTAAAATACCTCCCAAGCTATGGCATACATATATCGTAGGTTTCGAACCGACACCTTTTGCAAATAGTATATTAGCTATATTCGTTGATCTTTCTATTATTGACATCCTATCAGATATGCTTCCAATAAACTTTGCCGAAGGATATTCTATCAATAAAATCCTGCAATTAGGAAATATATAAACTAACCAGCTTGGCCATATTTCTTTATTTTCATTACACCAAGTATCTTTATTACTTGAATCAATCCCATGGATAAAAACTATATCAATATCGACCATCCCAAGATAATTTTCGTTTCTATAAACGACACAACTTACATTTTGATCCATAGATGCCTCAAATGATTGAGTTTCGATTTATTGTTTAGGAAATATAATTATAAGCGGTCAACAACAAGTCGCTCCGTAAAATCTCAATTCATCCAAGCCTGATTCCTTGATGTATAGCCTTTTTTTACTACGGAGTCAATTCTTGTGAAGCGCTTATTCTTGATGCTGTCCTGTTCGCCATCTCACACTCTTCACAAATCTGCACCCGCAACAAATCCAGTTCACCTGTTAACGCCTTTTGGCTAAGAGTTCCATAAAGGGACTTAAGATTTTTCAAAGATTTAGTGTACTGGGATCTTACGGATTCAACTTTTTCGACTATAGCCGCAAATTGATTTTGAAGATCAACAGGAGGCTTTATTAGAGGAAATGCTTTAAGCTGGGTAGAGTTAATAGAAGCAATTCCTGTTGTTTGTTTTGCTGCTTTAAAAAAGTAGGATTTACCATACTTACTTGCCATAAGTGCGCTTAGGAAAACAGGATTCACACTATTCCCAATAGCTCTGACTCTAAAAATGTGATTTTGATGTATACATTCTTCAATTTCACAGTTCCAAACTGCTCCACGGCCTAATTTGTCAGGATCGCCACCTTCTGTAAGCAAAAGATCGCCTGAAATCAATTTATATTTATAAATTTCTGCCTCTGTTACTTCTATTGTTTTTATCTCCGACAGATTGAGATAGCCATCCTTAACATTTGCCACTCTCATGTATGGAACATCTCTCAGTTTATTCCCATTGTATTTTTTCCCCTTTGTAACACCAGACACAATTTCAGTACAGGCGCTTAAAGGCTCGATTATCCATTTCTTGACGTCGCCATTGTGTAAACCAAACATCTCCAGAAAAATGCTTTTGAGCAGTTCGTCAAGCTGTTTGAGTTGCTCGCGACGGCAGGAGATCAAGTTCTCTACCTTGGAAAGAAGGGTTGCGATGCGAATTTGGTCGTCATAAGTTTCTGGAATGGGGACTTTGAAGTCCTGTATGTCACCCAAACTAATAGCTGGATAAGCGATATCTTTTATTAATGATGATGGTGGGTATTGTATTAAAACGTGTCTAAGATAGTCAGAAAAAAAACGATCTTTTGGAATCAACACTGCAAGATGACTGACCACATACGCAGGGGTCTTTAATTGGTAAAAACGGTTTTTTGTTGCTGACATTCCGCTTTTGGCAAAGAGTATCGAACCTTCAGGATAAAGATTCATCCTCAATTCTCTTGCGACATCATTTGAAATCATCTCAAGATCTGACTCTTTTTTTCCGGCAATAAGCTCCTCTAAACATCCTGCACGAACAAATGGCAACCCTTCATTTGAGAATAATTCTGGCTTAGGTGCACTCTGACCGGCAGTAATAGTTGCAACTTCTTTTAATGGCCCTCCGCACATTTTAGTGGAATGAGGGGATAAAATCGTAGATTGCAGTATTTCAACCCTAACCTCCAAGATGCAAAAACTAACTGAGCATTACCAGCAATTACTGGGATTTCCTGCCATTTGGGAAGTCGATAAT
>CAILKW010000367.1 GCA_903834845.1 uncultured Bacteroidia bacterium
AAAGGGATACCACTAAAGGCATACTATGTAAAAAACTGAAAATCAAAAAATTAATAGTAATCATTCAAATTGACAGAAAATAATGAAAAAAATACAAAATTTTGTTAATTTTTATGTGCTTATTTTTACATTTACAAAAACATTTTTAAATTTTACGGATGGAAGTATTTACAACATTTTTAGCTTTGTTTGATTGTAGTTTTTCGCTGCAACTGTCTGTAATATTGCTTCCAACTGTGTGTACAATCACTTACAAAACCTGTCAAACAGAGAAGATGGTTTTGGTTGGCTTCTACAAAAAACGGAATTTCCATGCTTCAAAATTAAAATAACATGAAAAAAGTAATTATTCCTCTACCATTGTTTGACTTTGAATACTTGCTTAATGCAATTGGTTTGTCAAGTCTAAACCTTTGCAAAACTACGAAATCAGTTTCTGCCACTTACTTTTTTTTGTTACGAGATGAATAGGGTAAATTCCCCTACTACAAACTGTAATTTTTGTAACAATGATATGTATAATAAAGACTATTTTAAACTAAAAAGCAACAAAAACATAAATATTATGAATAAGCAACTTTTACTAACGATTTTTGTGATTCTTTTTTCTTTCGCTGCAAAATTAAGCGGGCAACAAGTGCTCTTGGACGCATCAACCGCAGCCTTTGGTGGTGAGTTTGGTGCAACATCTGGTGATGCCACAGAGTGGAACGCTCAAAGTTTTACAACAAGCGCAACTACCATACAAATTACCAAACTAACTTATAATTTAAAACGATCTGGCTCATGTGCAGGAACACTATACCTGTACCTATATTCTTCAACCTCAAACACGGTAACATCAGCAGAACCAAATGCGCAAATTTCAGCCATTGGTTCTGTTGACTTATCAACAGTCTCAAACTCTACTTTTGAACTAAAGGTTTTTAGCAGTTTAACTATACCGGTAAGTATTAATACAGTGTATTTTATCGTTTCAAGATATGTAGATACAGTCGGGAATTCTTGTTATTTGGAATATGCTAATTCAATTGTTTGTACCGGCTGTTCTGAATCGCAAACTATTTACTGGCAAAAAGGTGGCTCTAACAATAGTTGGAATACCTCTTCTGTGGGAAATCCGGTAATGATGAAAGTTGAAGGTTCAGCAGCACCTTCAAGTACCTTATCTGCAACAGCTCTTTCCGGTTTTAGCAGTATATGCACAAACACTGCCGGCGGACCCAATTCATTTACCATTACCGGTACAGCCCTAACAACCGCCAATGTAACAGTTGGATCTTTAACCGGTTACACATATTGCACAACATCAGGAGGGACTTATACAAGTTCGCTAAGTCTTACACAAACAGGAGGAGCGTATACACAGATAATTTATGTAAAACTAACTCCGACTGCCGTTCAGTCCTATAATGGTAATATTGCTGTCGGCGGAGGAGGAGCTACCTCAACCAATGTAACGACAACCGGAAGTGGGGTTGCCTGCAATGTTACAGTAACTGCTTCAGCAGCAACTTTTGGCCCTACAAACTATGGCACATTAAAGGGTGCCTTTGATGCCCTTAATGCAGGTACACACGGAGGAACTATTACTGTTACCATAAATGCAAGTACAACCGAAACCGCAAGTGCTGTACTTAATGCAAGTGGAAGCGGAAGTGCAAGTTACACCTCTGTAAATATTTATCCTGCCGCCACAGGTCTAACTATCAGCGGAAACCTTGCCGCACCATTGATTGATTTGAACGGTGCAGATAAGGTTACAATTGATGGGCGGGTCGATCAAACGGGAACTACGCCCGATTTAACGATCCAGAACATAAGCACTTCAAACGTTGCAGCAACTTCAACCATCAGATTTAAAGTTGATGCCTGCGACAATACCATCAAGTATTGCAACCTGAAAGGCGCCACCACCGCCACAACCGGCGGAATTCTCTACTTTGCGGATGGAAATTTAGACCAAGGCAGCGACAGGATGACCATTGAATACAACAATTTTACAGGTGTAGATGCCACCAATCGCCCCACTTATGCGCTATATTCGTATGGAACTGTGGACAGAAATAACAGCGACAATTTGATCCGCTACAATAATTTCTACAATGTCTGGAGCAAGACCATGAGTAGCGCCTGCATTTTCTGGAGTACGTATTCGTCGTACAACACGGTGAGCTATAATAGCTTTTACGAAACGGCGGCAGTTGATTTGTTCAATGGTGGGTCATATTATTTCATTCAATTTAACAATTCGGAAAATGGTTCGGTTATCAGCAACAACTTTTTAGGCGGAACTGCCGCCAATTGCGGTGGTTCGGCTTTAATTAAATCGAACACAAGTTCTTGTATATTCTATGGTATTTATGTGAGTGTAGGCACTTCGGCTGCCACCGAAATACAGGGAAATACAATTCAAAATATTGATTGGCAAAACAGTTCAAATAACCATTTTTACGGAATTTATGTAAATGCGGGTAAGGTAAATATGGGTACTACTACAGGAAATCTGATAGGCAAAGCCGATGTTAATGGTTCTATCATTTTAACAAATGCTGCATCAAGTAGTAATTTTTTCGGAATAAATGTTGCTGGAGCAACTGCGGTGGTAAAAAACAATACAATTGCCGGAATTACCACAAGCAACACTGGTCTGGCAAATTCAACACACTTTACAGGAATATACAAATCGTGGTCAGGTTCGTTTACTTGTCAATACAATACAATAGGAAGCGCCTCCATTCCCAATAGTTGCTATGCCTCATCAGCCTCGACCGGAAATGCACAGAATGTGGTTGGAATAGATGTTCGCGGCACAGGCACGAATAATGTGTCAGACAATACAATAACCAATCTTACCAACGGCACAACCAATGCCAATACAGGAACCAACGGTTACTGCCGTGGTATTTATATTTATGATGGCACAAATACTACCAACAATAACAGTATAAAAACCCTTAAAAATAACAACGCCAGTAACAGTACGTCATATATGTTATCGGTTGGCGGTATCGTTTTTTATAATCCCTTCGCGAGTGCCCATACAATTTCGGGTAATACGATTTCGGATCTTTCAAACGCCAATACTTCGTTTACCGGATATGTAGCCGGAATTTACTACGATGGTCCAACTACGGCAAGCACGATTGGCAATAACTTTATTCACAGTTTATCGCTTAGTGCAAGTTCTTCTGCAGGAAATATTGCAGGTATAAAAATTAACAAAGGCACTGCAACTTACTATAACAATGTCATTTCGCTTGGCGGAAATACATTAACTACCATTTACGGTATTTATGAAAACGGTGCAGCAAACAATAACAATACTTTGTATTTTAATACTTTATATTTGAATGGGACTGCGGCTTCCGGCACAAATAAATCGTATTGTTTGTTTAGCAATGTAGCAAACAATAATCGTGATTTCCGAAACAATATTTTTGTAAATGCACGTTCCACTACCGGAGGCTCTAATTTGCACTATGCTGTATATCTTTTTTACGGTGCAAGTACAAATTTAACACTCGATTACAACGATTATTATGTTACCGGTACAGGTGGAGTTTTGGGTTATTACAATTTTACCGATGTTACTTCACTTCCAATAGTTGCAGGTTTTGATGCCAATAGCAAAACATTTAATCCACAATTTGTAAATGCTGGAAGTACTACCGCCACAGATTATAAAATAAATTCGATGTGCATGAAAGGTGTTACCATTAGCGGATACGCAACCGATTATGCTGCAATTACACGCGCTGCAACGCCCACTATGGGGATTTACGAAAAAACTTCGGCATGTACTGCGCCTTCTTTGCCTGTGTCGAACATTACATCACAAATTGTTGCAAGCACTACTTTAAAATTAACCGGCTGGACAGACCAAGATTGTGCCGATGGGTATGTGGTAAAAATAAATTCGGTAAATACATTTACTACACCCACAAACGGCTCTTTACCAACGGCAACCACCGCTTGGGCAAACTCCGGTGAACAAGTGGTGTATGCAGGACTTGGAAAACCCACCGAAATTATAGTTACCGGATTAAGCGGTTTATCGGAATATCATTTCAAAGTATTTGCGTATAACAATTGCAGCGGTTCGCAAACCTACGAAACTACCGGAGCGGTTCTGCCTTTTTATAGTATTTCGGGAAATGCAGGTACTGGAAATGTTGTTATGTTAACTGGCATTGTTTCTGATGCAACAGGAAATTATTCATTTTTTGTGCCAGGCGGTTGGAGTGGAACGGTAACTCCTTCTCGAATTAGTGTTACTTTTTCGCCTGCAAGTATTTCTTACACCAATGTTACTTCCAATCAAATCAATCAGAACTTTACCGCCACCGGCGACCCGCTTGTTATTACCGGAAATACCGTTGTACCCGGCGTTACTATTACTGCCGGCGCAGTTACCGCAGTTTCCGATGCCAATGGCGATTACAGCATTACACTCGATTATACTTTCAGAGGTACGTTCACACCCTCAAAGCCCGGCTATGCCTTTTATCCAAACTCTATCCGATTTGATATTTGGGATATAGCACCTCAAACTATTCATCCTCTTAACTTTTTGGCAGGTAAAGCGATTGAATTAACAGACAATATACTTTATGTAACGCCAAACGGAGCCGGTAATGGTAGCGGCTCATCGTGGAGCAATGCCTACGATGGTCGTCAATTGAACATTGCAGTTATAAACGCACCTGTAAATTCACAGCTTTGGATAGCACAAGGGATTTATTCACCTGTTGAAAATAAAATTTTGAGTACTAATTTTGACGGTAGTTACGAACCCGGATTTGGCGTGAAAATGTATGGTGGATTTGCCGGAAACGAAACCCAACTTTCGCAACGAAATTGGACTGCATATCCAACTATTTTTAATAATGATAATGGCATTACGGCAACTGTTTTTGTAAATGGAATGATGTATCAATCTACCAATATAGATACCGAAGTGAATGGTTTTACAATTCAAAACGGCAACACCGGAATTGAATTAAACGGTTCAACAATGACAATAAAAAATTGTATTTTTACGAATAACAATACCGGAATTTCAGCTGAAAGAAATTCAATCATTTCAGGTTGTACCTTCAATAATAATAAGCAATTTGCTATTAACTTTCAAGTTGATTTTGCAAAAACTCAATTGTATGAAAATGTCAGCAATTGTGTTTTTACAGGGAATGACGGTACTATGATGGGTGGGTGCATAAATATTTCATCAAAATATAATGTAACCTTTACTAATTGCACGTTTAGCGCTAATTACGCATTTGATTTCGGTGCGGCTGCATCGGCTACTATTTTCAATGAAGGCACTGTTATTCTGAAAAACTGTGTGATGTGGAACAACCGTATAGATATTGATGGCGGTAGCACAGAAATAGGTACTCCTCGCACCTCAATTTTCAACAATGGTCCAGGCACTTATACAGCCACTAACTGTTTAATACAAGGCATAACCACCGGCAGCGATGGCAACTTGGACGGCATAACCCATGCTGCCAATGCCAATTACCCTCAATTTGTTACACCTGTGGACTTAACCGTTGTAACCCCACCCACAGCATTAGGCGATTTTCATTTGTTGCAAACCTCGCCACTCATCAACACAGGCACAAATACCGGCGCACCAGCCACAGATATAGAACTCACGCCACGCGATGCTTTGGTGGACATTGGCGCTTACGAATATTACATCACCATTTCTGGAGATGCCGGAATAGCCAATGCTACACTAAGTTACTCCAACGGCACGGCACAAACTGCAACAGCCGATGCAAGCAAAATGTACTCGATAAAACTTCCTTATTTGTGGAGCGGAACCGTTACGCCATCGAAAACCGGATATTCATTTACACCTTCAAACAAGACTTATACCAATGTAATCATTGACCAGTCATCACAAAATTATACGGCAACACTATCCCCTACCCTTTCCACATCCGCTCTTACCGACTTTGGCAACGTATGCACCAATTCCACAGGTGGCCCTTATTCATTTACCATTACCGGTACTGGTTTAACCTCTGCCAATGTAACTGTCGGAGCTTTAACAGATTACACTTACGCTACAACATTAGGAGGTACTTACAGCAGCACGTTATCACTAACGCAATCGGGTGGTACTTATTCCCAGACTATTTATGTAAAACTTACTCCGACTGCTGTTCAGTCGTACAATGGAAATATTGCTGTCGGTGGAGGAGGAGCTACATCAACCAATGTCACGACAACCGGAAGCGGGATTGTTTGCGCACCTACAACTCAGGCATCGTCAATAACCTTTTCTGATGTTCAAGAAAATCAAATGACTATTGACTGGACAAACGGAAATGGTGCAAAACGGGTAGTATTTGTAAAACAAGCCAGCACAGGAACTGCAACACCAACGGATAATGCAACCTATACGGCTAACACTGTTTTTAGTGATGGAACAGAGATTGCTACCGGTTGGTTTTGTGTTTATAATGGAACCGGGTCAAGTGTAACTGTTACGGAGTTAACATCAGGTACTGATTATATTGCTCAGGTTTTTGAATATAACGGAGATGCAACTTTTGAAAAATATTATACAGCCGCAGCAACCAATAATCCAAAGAGCCAGACCACAACAGAGGCATGTGCCAATCCAACCAACGGAGGTGCAATAGAAGCAGAACAAACAATCTGTTACAACGGTGATCCTGCTCTGCTGACCAACAAAACTTTACCAACAGGTCAAACCGGTACATTAGAATATCAGTGGCAAAGTTCAACTGATAATATTTCATTTACAAATCTTGCGTCAGGTACTTTCACATCAACAACTTACGACCCTGGTACCCTTACTGCTGATACCTGGTACAAACGACTTGCCCGCGTAGGCTGTATGAGCGATTGGACAGGTGCAGTGAGTTCGAATGTGGTAAAGATAACGGTTACGTCATATTCCAGACGTTATGTTACAGTTGCCGGAGCAGGTAGCAAAACCGGACTTGATTGGGCCAATGCCTACGATAACACTCAACTTCAAACCGCCATCAACGAACAGTGCGTGAACGAGGTATGGGTTGCCAAAGGCACTTATCTGCCTGTTGTTGAAGTAGGCGGAACTGGTTCACGATTCCGGACTTTCCAGATGAAAAACGGGGTGGCCATTTACGGTGGCTTTGCCGGTAACGAAGCCTCAACCTACGATCTCAGCCTCCGCAATTTTGCTACCAACGAAACCATACTTAGCGGCGACCTGAACGGCGATGACATTGTAACCGGTGAAGGTGTAACACTAACTTTTACCAATACATCGGAAAATTGTTACCATGTTTTTTACCACCCTTATGGATTAGCTCTTACGAATTCGGCCATTTTAGATGGTTTTACAATAATGGGTGGAAATGCCAATGGAACAGACAATGCAACAATCAATGGCGGGGGCATGTTTTTTGATAATTCATCCCCACTTTTAAGAAATCTTACAATTACGAGTAATAATTCATCTTCTCGTGGGGGTGGTGTTTATAATTTTCAGTCATCAATAACGTTGAACAATGCTGTATTATCAAAAAATCGAGGTGGAGATAATGGGGCAGGGATATACAACTATCAGTCATCATACTACCTTACGAATGTACTGATTACACAAAATAATGGGTTTAAAGGGTCAGGTTTCTATTGTAGTTCATCATCATCTCCAACACTGACCAATGTTACCATTTCCAACAATTATGCGTCGTTTAACGGAGGTGGAATTTCAGTTGAAGATAATTGTTTTCCTGTGCTGAATAATTGTATTATGTGGGGTAATTCGGCTGCAAATAAGGGTAACCAATACTTTATAGATGGCTCTTATTCCGGTGCTACCACAACCACCCTGAATAATTGTTGCTATGCCAACGGAGCCAACGATATGGTAATAGCTTACAGAGGAAATTTCGCCACCTCAAACTGTATAACTTCCGACCCCAAATTTGTGGATGCAGCCACCGGCGATTTCCGTCTTTATGGCAATTCGCCCTGCGTGAATAGCGGAAATAACAGCTACAATACCCTGCCCACTGACATCCGTGGCAAGGCGCGAATTCAGAACGTTACCATAGATATGGGTGCTTACGAATGGACAAGCGGAACCGATCCCGCCAACGCCATTTTGTACGTAAAACACGATGCCACCGGTGCCAACAACGGCAGTTCGTGGGCAAATGCTTTCACCGGACTGCAACCTGCTGTTACCATAGCATCCAGCGGCGACCAGATTTGGGTAGCCGCCGGAACCTACCTGCCAACCGTCGAGGTGGGCGGAACGGGTTCACGTTTCCGGACTTTCCAGATGAAAAACGGGGTGGCTATTTACGGTGGCTTTGCCGGTAACGAAGCCTCGTCCTACGACCTCAGCCTCCGCAATTTCGCTACCAACGAAACCATACTTAGCGGCGACCTGAACGGCGATGACATTGTGACCGGTGAAGGTGCAACACTAACTTTTACCAATACATCGGAAAATTGTTACCATGTGTTTTACCATCCCCTGGCATTAAGCCTAAACTCTACGGCAGCACTTGATGGTGTTACCATTACGGGGGGTAATGCTGATGGTGATTACCCTCATTACTATGGAGGTGGTATCTATAACGATAATTCATCCGTAACATTAAATAATGTAACCGTAACAAAAAACGGTGCATCATCTAAAGGTTCCGGTATTTATAATATTCAGTCATCGCCCTCTTTGAAAAACATGCTCATTTCGAAAAATAAATCCGGCTATGATGGTGGAGGTATCTATAACCAACAATCTTCACCCTCACTTCTCAATGTTGTTATTACCTCAAACAGTGGAAATAGGGGCGCCGGGATTTATAATGCAAATTATTCATCTCCAATGCTTACCAATGTTACCATTGCAAACAATTATGCCTCATTTAAAGGAGGAGGTATGAGCAGTGAAAATCATTCCTCCCCTGTGCTGAACAACTGCATTCTATGGGGGAATATCGCTGCTAACAACGGAAACCAGATTTTCATTGATGGCAGTTACAGTGATAGCCCTACAAACACGTTAAACAACTGCTGTTACTCCAATGGTACAAACGATATGGTGATTGATGCCACAGGAAGCTTCATCCCTTCAAACTGTATTACTTCCGACCCCAAATTTGTGGATTCAGCAACCGGCGATTTCCGTCTTTATGGCAATTCGCCCTGCCTCGACCTGGGCGATGATACCAAAAACAGCCAGAGTTTTGATATTCGTGGAAAAGGATACACCAGAAAAGTGCTCAAAACCAATGCAAGTTTAGCCGGTACTATTGATATGGGTGCATACGAGTATCAATTTGGAACCGATCCTGCATGCGTTGTTCCGACAGTTACTTTCACGGTTCAGCCTGGAGCAGATCCGGTTTGTGCCGATACCGATGTAACTTATACTACCCAATCGGGAATGATTAGTTATGTATGGGGATTCCCGGGTACTTTGAATGCTGACTATACCATAACATCAGGAGGAACAAGTACTGACTGTACGGTTAGTTTAAAATATTTGACGGCAGGCACAAAAACAGTGACAGTTAATTATACAAATACTGATGGCTGCACTTCAGCTTTTCCTGCTACATCAACAGCAACAACAGTTAATTCGGTTATTGCAGGAAACACCAGTGGTGTGGCAGTCTCAATCTGCAACAACACAACTGCAACTTTGACAGGTGGTACTGCAACAGGTGGTGCCGGTACAGGCACATATACCTATTTATGGGAAAGCAGCGATGCAATAGCCGTAACTTATGCAACAGCAACGGGTACAAGTAATGAAGCGAACTACACTACAGCAACTTTACTAACAGCAAGTACTCAGGTTTACTTCCGAAGAACATTAACCTCAGGTGGTTGCACTGATGTGGCAACACCAGTTAAAGTAACAGTTTATGATAGTTTTTCAGCAGGCACAATTTCGGGTACAGGGGAAACTATTTGTTATAACGGTGATCCTATTGAAATAGGAAGTACTACCGATGCCAGCGGAGGTAATTCTTCGATTACTTATCAATGGTTAAGCAGTTTGAACGGTTCTACATTTTCTACAACCATCAGTGACAGTAATGCAAAAACCTACAATCCGCCAACAGGTCTGACTACAACCACCTGGTATCGCCGCGAGGCAAAAGATGGCAGTTGTAATGCGTTTACAGCTTCTACCAATGACTGGAAAGTAACCGTTTATGACAATTTTACCGCAGGTACAATTTCGGGTACAGGAGAAACTATTTGTTACAACGGTGATCCTATAGAAATAGGAAGTACTACCGATGCCAGCGGAGGTAATTCTTCGATTACTTATCAATGGTTAAGCAGTTTGAACGGTAATACATTTTCTACAACCATCAGTGACAGTAATGCAAAAACCTACAATCCGCCAACAGGTCTGAAGGTAACCACCTGGTATCGCCGCGAGGCTAAAGATGGCAGTTGTAATACGTTTACAGCTTCTACCAATGACTGGAAAGTAACAGTTTATGATAGTTTTTCAGCAGGCACAATTTCCGGTACAGGAGAAACTATTTGTTACAACGGTGATCCTGTTGAAATAGGAAGTACTACCGATGCCAGCGGAGGTAATTCTTCTATTACTTATCAATGGTTAAGCAGTTTGAACGGTTCTACATTTTCTACAACCATCAGTGACAGTAATGCAAAAACCTACAATCCGCCAACAGGTCTGAAGGTAACCACCTGGTATCGCCGCGAGGCTAAAGATGGCAGTTGTAATACGTTTACAG
>CAILKW010000368.1 GCA_903834845.1 uncultured Bacteroidia bacterium
ATTGCACGATTAAAACTAAACCAGGAATGATAATTTTCAGATGTGGGTTGTTCAATACGTTCGGCCAATGGAGCCAGATAATTATAATAACCGTAAATAATATTGGCTTTAACAATATCGTCATCAGAACCGGCAAAAAGAGTGAAGAAATTGAGAATAAACTGAACAACAGGCGACTGTCCGATAATAAGTGTATCGTTTGAGATCACATCATAACAAAAAGAATTATCGGTATTTGCGTTCTTCCTATCAAGTAGTGCTTTGGCAATCATCGAACCTTCACTTTTGCTACGAACCAATATGGCAATATCTCCGGGCAATACACCGTTTGACTGCACGAATTCAATCTGAGTAATCATAGCGGCAATTGCAAGATCACGATAATCACTTTTCCTTCGGCTATCTTCATTTTCAATAAATTGCACTCTTACATATCCATCCATCAATGATTTTCCAGAAAATTTCTGAAAATGATCACTGTATGCCTTCTCAATAATTCCTTGCATACCGGGTAGCTCGTCGAAAGTATGACCCGATTCAATAAATGTTGATTCAAAATCGTTGTTTAACAACCGTGAAGTTTCACGAAACAGAATATTATTAAAATCTATCACTTTTTTTGTGCTCCGCCAATTGGTATCTAACGAAATTACGGAAGTACCAAAGTGCGACAAATCGTCTTCAACCTGATTTGCAAGTAAATTCCAGTCCCCATTGCGCCAGCGATAAATTGATTGTTTTACATCGCCAACAATGATATTCCTGTTTCCTTCAGCTAATGAATTCTCTATCAAAGGCTTAAAATTGTGCCATTGAAGTCGTGAAGTATCCTGAAACTCATCAAGCATAAAATTACGGTAAACCGATCCCATTTTCTCGTAAACAAATGGGGAATCACTTCCTGCAATCACTTTCCTTAACAACTGACTTGAATCGTTCAGTAAAACAAGGTTTTTCTCTTTAGAAATTTCCTGAACTTTAATAGCAATATCGGTAAGCAGACCGAAAGAGAAAAGATTCGCTAGAATTGCCTTTGAAGTATTTGCCTGAACCCCTTCCGTTTTCATATATTCAATAGAGTTGACAAGCAATTCGTTTAAACCTGAATCATAAACAGCAGCAATTTTATCCTTTAATACCGGTTTATCAGTAGCTTTCGACCAGTCATCGAGGTTATCGCAGGCAGAGAGAGTGCGCGAACCGGGAAGTTCTAAGGCTCCGGCAACAAGTTTATTAAAATGGTTTGCAAACGATGATTTGCCATATTTGAAACTATCAAATGCTAAACCCTGAGCCGCAATTAATTCAAGACCTTTTTTGCCGATTTCTTTCAGTTTAAGTTCATAATTATCGAGCACCACCCTAAGTTCCTGGTTGTATTTGGTAAGGTAACTTTTGTCGGCAAGCTTCTGTAACAGAGGCTCACTAAATAGCTTAAACTCCTCATTAAACAGCTCTTTACCTCGACCTGTAAGTTCTTCTCTGAAATTCCAGCTCTTCCCGTCACGAAGGTTTTTATCGGCATATTCGAGCATCCAGTTTTTCAAATCAAGATTATTATCAATATCCAGAAAGAGTCTGTCAACAGCCTCTTCTAGAACTAATTGCACATCAAGCTCTGTACGATACGATGCATTGAGCCTCATCTCACGTGAAAAGGCTCTTATCACCCGCTGAAAAAAACTGTCAATTGTACTTACCGAAAACCGTGAATAATCGTGTAATATCAATTTCAAAATTTCGACAGCTGTTTTGCGAATTTCTTCTTCACTTTTATGAAATTCATCTTTCAGATAGTCAAGGTGTCCAGAAGGTTTTCCTGAAGCAAGCGATGAAAGATCTTTCAAAATCCGATCTTTCATTTCGGCAGTTGCTTTGTTGGTAAATGTTACCGCCAGGATATTTTTATAGGCTCCCGGACGTTGAAAAACCATCCTAAGATATTCACGCACAATCCGGAATGTTTTTCCGGAACCTGCCGATGCTTTATAAACTTCGAGTGAAGACATTGTGGGAGGAATTAAAAATTAAAAATTAAAAATTAAAAATTAAGGAATGAGTCCACTCCGAAAAGCCTTCTTTTGCCACACCTTGTCCCGACTTTTCGGGAAAGACACAAAAACACAAAGGCTTCATTAAGGCTATAATGCAGATATTTAAATCTTTGTGAAACCTTAGGGACTTATAGCCTTAATGGCATTTCTTGTTTTTATCGTTTCAGAGTGTACTCATGATTTCCAAATTGATAATTATTGGGCCAATTTAAACCGGATTCGCAGTATATCGTTTTCAAAAGATGTGGAAATCAATTGAAAAACACCTATTTCCGAAGTGTTTTTTACATGAAGACCAATACACGGACAAGCATCGTAATCGCCAACAGTAATTATTCGTACCTCATCACCTGTACCTTCAGGCAAACGACTAAGATTAAATATTCTGGAAGCCTCCTCTAATTTCATGAACTGCTCCTTCACATCAAGATTACTGCTTATCACTCTGTTAATTTGTTCGATGAGTTCAAACTCTTCGTCAGAGGTTAGGGAACGCTCAAAATGGTAATCGCATTTTGATTTTTTCTTTTCAATATGGCTCGAAAAAGATCTTTTGCAGCCAAACATTCTCACCATCGTCTGATTTAGAATATGTTCTGCAGTGTGCATCAGGGGATCGTAACTTTTCATTTCCTATTTTGATTTTGGATAAAAATATAAATTTAAATGCAACAAAGAAAATATAACTTCGTCCTTTACTCAAAAATAAGAATAATTGGAAAACAAGTACATCAATATTCATCAGGACTTGCTCGACCGTTGCATGATTGGCGACCAAAAAGCACAATTTGAGATATACAAACTTTATTACAAGTCAATGTATAATTCAAGCCTTCGGATAGTTGGAGTACCCGAAGAAGCTGAAGACATAATGCAGGAATCGTTTCTTACGGCATTCCAAAAACTAAAGACCTTTAAAGGTGATGTAAGTTTTGGCTCATGGCTGAAAAAAATTGTAATCAATCGTTCGTTGGATGGGTTGAGAAAAAGAAAGGTGATTTTTGAGGAGTTACACGCTGAACTGCCGGTAGTAAACGAACCTGAACCCGAAGTTGATCCAATAACCGTAGAAGAAGTTAAAGTAGCAATAAACTCATTACCCGATGGTTACCGAACAATTCTATCGCTTATTCTGCTTGAAGGTTACGATCACGAAGAGGTTGGCGAAATATTGGGAATAAAAAATGTCACCTCCAGAACGCAGTTTTCGCGGGCACGACAACGATTAAAAGAGATTCTTACTGATAACAGAAAAAAACAAATAAAGGAGAGAATATATGGATGAATTAGATAAAATATTAATCGAAAATTGCGATGAATTTGAGCAGGAACCAAATAATGGCCACTTTGAACGGTTTGCCGAGCGATTAAGAATATCGGAATCAAAACGGAAAAAACCTCTTTTTTCTCCTTTCCTGAAAGTAGCAGCAGTTCTTGTAATCATTTTGTTATCAGCTAATTTATATGTTAGTATCCGAAATAATAAATCGGATCTCAAACAAGCCAAAGTGATTAATAATGATCTCGGCGAAGCATCGTTCTATTATACAGCCAAGATCAATAAGGGAATTCGCGACCTCGAAAAGATGGCCACAGAAGGAATTGGATCACCACAGGAAGTCATACAAATAAAACAAGAACTATCGGAAATGGATAGTTTGTTCGTAAACTTAAAGAAGGAATATGACGCAAACCCAAACGATGAAAGAGTTATCAATGCGATGATTGAATATTACCAAACAAAGCTCGATATCGTAAACACAATAAAAACAGATTTGGAAAACGTAAAACAATTAAAAGGAAAATACCATGAAAACACTGAAATTTAATTTTTTAACAGCTTTAGTATTATTGTTGGCACTGAATGTCAACGCAGTAAGAATCTCAAAACAGGTTTATAGAAACTATCCGGTCAATGAAGTTCAGAAACTCGACCTAAGCAATAAATACGGTAACGTATATATCGAAAACAACCGTACTGATTCGGTGATTGTTTCAGCAGAAATTTGGGTTGAAGGAAACACAGAGAAAGCTAAACGCCTGCTTAACAACATCAATGTCACCGTAAATCTTAATGGAAGCACTGTGAAGGCGGTAACTGATATCGAAAATATCAATAACGGAAACACCGAATTCAGCATAGACTACCATATTTCGGTTCCTGCCGATCGGGAACTAACTATTTTACAAAAATATGGCAATGTTAATATGAAAGATCTTACTGCCAAAGGAACTTTCGATATAAAATATGGTGAGCTAAACGGACAAAAATTACTTTCACCCGATCTTACAATGAATATTGCTTACAGCAAAGTAAAAATTGAGGAAATCAAGGATCTGTCTTTAATACTTCACTATTCGAAACTCCAGCTCGACAAAGGGAATGACTTAAAGGTAGAAACGCGCTATTCGGGAATGAATATTGGAGATGTAAATCAAATTAGTGTTGATTCAAAATATGATAATTTTAACATCACCAGCATCAATACGCTAATTATTAATTCAATGTACACAGGTACAAGCATTGAGAAACTTAATACCAAACTGAGTCTTATTAACGGATACGGAGGTTTTACTGTTAAACAAATTCCTGCAGGATTCGAGAGTATAAATATTGATAATAAATATGCCGGAATAAAACTCGGAATTGCTGCCGATGCAACCTATAAACTGAATGGTAAAGCACGCTACAGCGACATTAAACATCCCGAAGGTAAACTAAACAAGATGCGCGAAGACCAAAGCTACGAGGTAAACGGAACTATCGGAAGTTCTGAAAATCCAAAATCTTCAGTTGTTATCAACAGCAGTTATGGAGCTGTAAAATTGATTCCCTGATAGTTAAAATAAATTTGAGCCCATATTTCCCAAATACTATTGTTACACAATTGAAAAGGCCGGAGATAATCCGGCCTGTTTTATTTTCCTACAGGAAGTTTATACCATTTTATTGAATTCTCGCCGAAAATCTTTCTTACCACACTTTTTGGAAGCTGCAAACCTTCGAATTTTCCTTTGAATTTTTTGGAAGTCATTTCATCTTTTGAAGTGAAGTAATTCCAGTCATCGAGCCATATTTCGTGTATTCTTTTCGAAAGTTTCTCCCTATCATTTGTTCCGTTATCTGATTGATCTGTACCATATAACAGCCTGTCCTGATATTTTATACAAAAATCACGAACTCTATTACGATCCTTTGCCGATTGATATTGCAGGTGGCAAATCCGCGCAGCAAGGTCAACAGCCATGTTCGGATATTTATCAAGTCTCTTGGCAAGTTCATCAACATTCCATTCGAGACTTCCAAGATGACTCCCTATAAACTTCAGATCAGGATGTATCTCGAGCAGATGATCACGTGCATTTATCTGATCTTCATAAGATGGATATTCAGGATGAAGGAACATGTGGTATTGCGGATTTTGTGCAAAGTAATTGCTATCACCACTGACAGTCATTTCATTAAGCGGAAGCCAGCAATTTTTCGGCTCGCCAAGATGTCCCGTAATCGGGAGATTCTTTCCGATAATAAAATCAATTACAGGCTTTATTGCAGGATCATCAACCATAATAAATTTTCCATTTTGGTCTGTAACGGTCATTCCGATATTTTTCCAAAACTTGACAGAAATTGCACCTCCCGAAATATCGCTATCCAGATGTGAAATCACTTTGTTTGCCCAACTATCGGTATTCCATCCAGTTGTATCGAAATAAAAAGTAGCTCCGTAAAATACTTTACCCGGATATTTATTCTTCGATAAAAGTGCAGATTCTAACTGTTTTTTAACCGAAACAGAATCAGAATGATCAACACAAAGCGTGACCAACATGAAATTGTCTTCAATTGCCCGATCTTCAAAGTAGCCCTTATCACTGTTCAAATGAACATGAGCATCAACTTTCAAAACAGACTGATAATCTTTTTTAGAATAATACTTGTCATTGCAACCAGCTAATGACATCATTATAAGGACAAATAAATAAATTTGTGTCTTCATTTTTTTATTGATTAGTGAAGAATAAAAGTAAGAAAAAATTGCTATTTAACCAGTAGTTTTTAAATTTGCATAAAAAATGAACGCTATGAAGAATATTATTAAACTTGTTGTATTTCTGATACTTGGATTGGTAACGTTTTCTTTTACAACGCAAGCACAGACATTTCAAATCAAAGTTACGCTTGATGGATTGAAAGATACAAATATCTATCTTGCTCATTATTACGGAAGTAAAATACTTCGAATGGATTCGGTGCATCTTGATAAAACAGGCACCGGGACATTTAAATACAAAGAAGAAAGACTCAAAGGAATATATTTAATATATTTAAACAAAGACAAATACTTCGATTTCCTTTTGGGAGCCGATCAGGATTTTTCTATTCACAGCTCTTTCGAACCGAATGCAAAACGTATTTTTAAAGGAGCCGAAGAAACTGAGGTGTTCCAACAGTACCAGGAATTTCTTACCGGTCAGCGAACCAAACAACAAAATTTGCAGAAAGATTATGAATCGCACAAAAACAATCCTGATTCTGTCAAGATTATTACCGCTGATATGGACGCTTTGAACAATGAGATGGAGACTTATTGGGAGAAAAAATCGGCTGAATATCCGGGAACTTTTCTGGCAGATTTTCTGCGTTCGATGATTTTTCTGCGCCC
>CAILKW010000369.1 GCA_903834845.1 uncultured Bacteroidia bacterium
TCCTTCTCTCTTTTCGGACAGAAGAAAGAAAAGTCTGAGTTCAGGTATCCCACTTATAAAGGACTGGTTATGTGTGGATACCAAGGCTGGCATAATACACCTACTGATGGGTCAGAACGTGGCTGGACTCACTTGGGTAAACGTGGGGTGTTTGCTCCCGGCAATTGTAATATTGATTTGTGGCCGGATGTTTCGGAATATAAAAAAACCTATAAAACAGATTTTAAATACAATGAAACTTCGTTTGAGACATTTAAATCGCTGGTTCCTAAAAACATTGAGTGGTGTAAGACAAATAAAGTTGATTATGCACCATTGGTTTTCCCAGGATTTTCATGGCGAAATATGAATGGGCCGAAAGGAACTCAAATACCCCGCAACAAAGGATTTTTCCTCTGGAAACAGGTAGTTAATGCTGGTGAAGGAGGTGCTGAAATGCTATATATTGCTATGTTCGACGAAATTGATGAAGGAACCGCAATTTATAAAGTGACCAACCATCCTCCGGTTGGCGCAAGCCCTTTTGTTACTTACGAAGGTTTGCCCTCCGACTACTACCTTTGGCTTACCGGTAAAGCAGCTAAAATGCTAAAAAAAGAAATTCCGCTCCAATCAACAATACCTGTTTATACATCAAAACAATAGAAAATATGAAAGACATCTCCAGCTGTTTTCTGCTGACATCATCTATTGCAGGATTAGGTTTGCCCTTATTAGGTTGTAGTCCTATATCTTCTGAAAAAAGGCCAAATGTGGTGATCATTCTAACTGATGACATGGGATATGGGGATATTTCATGCTACAATAAAATGCAGGTTAAAACACCAAATATCGACCGTCTTGCTGCCGAAGGTGTTCGTTTTACCGATTTTTATGTTCCCACTCCTTATTGCGCACCATCGAGGGCTACTTTGCTGACCGGTCGTTTTCCCCTTAGGCATCGCTTGGTACAAAATCCGGCTCCCGATGCAGGAATAAATGACATCGGACTAAATTCCGGTGAAGTAACAATGGGCGAACTTTTTCAGGGTGCAGGTTATCGCACCAAGTGCATTGGTAAATGGCATCTGGGGCATAAACCAGAGTACTTCCCTGTTAAACATGGCTTCGATGAGTACTACGGAATTCTATATTCAAACGACATGCGTCCGGTTCAAATCATCGAAAACATGGATACGGTTGAGTATCCTGTCGATCAACGTTTGCTTACGAAAAAATATACTTCTAAAGCTTTGGATTTTATTCAGCGGAATCAACATTCCCCATTTTTTCTCCACCTTGCCCACGCCATGCCTCACAAACCATTGGCTGCATCGGCTGATTTCTATACCAAAGGAGATCACAAAGATTTGTATAACAGTGTTATTAGCGAATTAGACTGGTCGGTAGGCGAAGTGATTAACAAATTAAAAGATCTTGCAATTCTGGAAAATACGATTGTAGTTTTCATGTCGGATAATGGACCTTGGTATGGTGGTGACACCGGAGGATTAAAGGGTATGAAAGCCAACAATTGGGAAGGTGGTGTTCGTGTTCCATTCATTATCAGATATCCACACCAATATCCTAAATATACTACTGTTACTACTCCTTGCTGGTCACCTGATATCCTGCCAACCATTATGAAATTAGCGGGCATCAAAACTGATCCAAAGATAAATCTGGATGGACAAGATATTTCGGCAATAATTGAAGGCAAATCAAGCGATCACTCACCCATTTTTACGATGAAGGATACCATGATTAGAACCATAAGAGACGGAAAATGGAAACTTTTCGTGACTAAACCTGATTTTTACAAAGAAGTTAACATGAAAACCTGGATAGACAAAAGAGCTCCTGATGGTACAACAATAATAGCTCCTATGGCTCAGGCAACTCCTGATGATTATCCGGGAATAAGACCGGAAAAGATGGACGGAGATATGTTATTGTTTGATCTTGATAAAGATCCGACAGAAAGTACCGACTTGTCAGGAAAATATCCTCAGATAAAGGAGGACATGATCAGAAAATACAAAGAATTTCAAAATTCATTTTACAAACCAAATTTAAAATCAGACAAATGAACCGATTAAAACCCATCCTTCCAGTTGTTTTATTCTTGATTTTCAATACTGTTTCTGCCGGTAACAAACACAGTAAAACCACGCAATTTCATTCATATAACGGGCTGGTTATGTGCGGTTATCAGGGCTGGTTTCGAGCTCCTAAAGAGGGTATTATGTATCCTGACGAAAACAAGGTTCGCATTGATATGTGGCCCGATGTAACAGAGTACGAAAAAACTTATCCTACCGGCTTAAAGCTGGCAGACGGTAATACTGCCCGTTTCTTTAGTTCAGAGGATAAAAGCACAGTAGATCTCCATTTTAAATGGATGAAGCAGTATGGTGTGGACGGCGTTTTTATGCAGCGTTTTTTTAATATGACAAAACCAAGAGGCCCACGAAGTACAACCACTGTAGTTTTGAAGAATGCTTTCATTGCAGCTTCAAAATACCAGAGGGCAATTGCAGTAATGTACGATCTCTCCGGTCTGAAAAGTTCGGGAGAAGATTGTTCTTCCGTAATTGAGGATTGGAAATATCTGGTTGATTCGCTCAAGGTGACTAATCAGGAAGGTGCAAAAACATATCTTCATCACAATGGAAAACCGTTAGTAACAATTTGGGGGGTTGGTTTCCCCGACCGTCCTTATAACATCAGGAATATTGGTTTGCAGCGATTGATAAATTTTCTGAAAAACGATTCTGTGTATGGTGGTTGTTCCGTTATGCTTGGAGTCCCGACTTTCTGGCGCGAATTAAACGCAGATTGCCTCAACGATCCATATTTGCATGAATTGATCAAACAGTGCGATATTGTTTTGCCATGGATGGTGCAACGTTTCTCTCCACTTTTGCATAACGACATGGATCGCTATCGCGATATTATTCTGGATGATATTAAATGGTGCAAGGAAAACCACATAGGCTATGTACCATGCGTGTGCCCTGGTTTTAGCTGGCACAATTTGAGCCGTTCTGAATTCCCGGATGATGTAAAACCTGTTGGTTCAATCCCCAGGCAGGGAGGCCGGTTTTACTGGCAGCAAATTTCAACTGCTTTGCTTGCAGGAGCCGAAATGCTCTATATTGCCATGTTCGATGAAGTGAACGAAGGAACTGCCATTTTCAAATGCAGCGATAATCCGCCGGTCAGCGATGTGGCAAAGTTTATCGGCATTGAGGGAATGCCTACCGATCATTATCTGTGGTTGACAGGAGAAGCAGGCAAAATGCTGCGAAATGAAAAACCGTTGAGTTTTAAGATGCCAATTCGTCAATAAATTGAAAAACATGTCTTTACAAGAACAAAGAAAAATTGCAATCATCTGCCTGGAAATGATTTTTTTTATTGCAGGATCTTCATTTGCACAAAACACGAGTCCAAATAGTCCCTGGTTTTTCATACAGATTACAGATCCTCAGTTTGGCATGTTTGATAACAATGCGAGTTTCGAAAAGGAGACTAAACTATATGAAGCTGCTGTAAATAAGATAAATAAATTGAATCCTGATTTTGTAGTAATTACGGGTGATTTTGTTCATGAATCGAATTCTGATTCCCAGATAAATGAATTCAAAAGGATTACGGCAAAAATTAATACCGAAATTCCTGTATATTTTACACCGGGGAATCACGATTTAGGGCAAACTCCTGATAAGAATAGTTTAAAAAAGTATAAGAAGAATTACGGAGAAGACAAATTTTCATTCGAACACAAAGGGTCATCAATTATTGGATTTAACACCAGTTTGATCAAGGCCAAATTAGATAAGCCAGAACAAAAACAATTCCAATGGCTTACAAAAAAACTCAAGGAAAGCAAGGATGCAAATCATATAATTTTGTTTTGCCATTATCCTTTTTTTAATAAAACTGTTGATGAACCAACAGGATACTCAAACATTGACCAAGACTACCGAGAAAAATACCTCACCTTATTCAAGGAAACAAAAGTAAATATTTTGTTTTCAGGTCATTTGCACAATAATAAACTACTGAGGGATGGCCAAATGCAGTACATTACAACGAGTGCTGTCGGAAAACCCCTTGGCCTGCCACCCTCAGGTATGCGGATTGTAAAGATATATAGAGACAAAATTGAACACGCGTTTTTTGGCTTGGAAGAGCTTCCTGACTCTGTTCAATTTGAATAAACTTTTTATACAGCAAAACCATGAGAATTGCCATAACTGTTGTAGAAATAATTGAAGCAGGAATAAAAAGCAGTTAAACATGAAAACAAGTAAAGCAAGTGATATGAAAAATGGAACATTCATAAAGAGAACATTTTCAATTATTTACCTTTTGATTATTTTATCATTGCAAAACTTTGCCCAAAAAAGCAGTTTCCTGATTTTGGGTGATTTGCATTATGATCTGTTGGCAGATCACGACATGAATTGGCTTGGTACAAAGCCAGACGATCTTCGGCAGGTTACCAAAGAATACACTGTCTATACTGAAAGAAACTGGAGTGATTTTATGGAAATTTTGCGGCAGAAAGTTCTAACTGTTAAACCTGCTGTTACGGCGGTTATTCAATTGGGCGATTTGTCGGAAGGATTGGCAGGATCGGCTGAGAAGGCCGAACAAATGGCGGCGAATGCGATAAGAGCTGTTGAGGCTGCAAACCTTAATGTTCCCTGGATAATTGCCAAAGGAAATCACGATATTACAGGCCCCGGAGCTGCAAAAGCGTTTCAGGAATTTTACATTCCCATGTTGCGAAAACAAACAGGTCATCCTGAAATCAAAAGTGCGAACTACTCTTATCGTTGCCAAAATATTCAGATAACCTGCGTTGATCCCTGGGACAAAGAATCTGATATGATCGCTTTTCTTGATCGTGAACTTTCGGGGTCGGATGCCAAATATAAATTTGTCGCCATTCACGAGCCGGTTATTCCTGTCACTGAAAGGTGCTGGCACACTTTACGAAACGATCCCTTAAAAAGGGAAAAACTTCTTGAAGTAATTGCCAGGAATAAAGCGATTGTATTGTGCGGTCACCTTCACCGGTACTCGGTCGTAAGGCGCGAAACAAAATGGGGAACTATTGTTCAGGTTATGGTTATCAGTGTTATCAAGGATCGAAAATACCAAAAGCCAATAAAAATAATTACAGAATATGGCCCTTCCTTAGCCGTTAATGTTCCTGATTGGCAACCTGAAACCCTCGACGTCAGGAAAGCAATGTTAGCCGAAGAAGCAAAATATGTGACTTTTTACAAACAAACCGATTTGCCGGGATACGCAGTTATTAATATCGATGAAAAAAATGAGGACATACAACTTGAATACTATGCAGCTTTTGCAAAAAAACCGTATGACAGGATTGATTTGACAAAATTGTTGAGGCCCTAAAGCCAGATATTTTTTGTTAACCATAATTTATGAAGATATGATTTTACATGCATCACTGAATAAAATAATTCTAATAGAGGCACTGGTTCTGACGACTGCCGGATTTTCAATTGCACAAAAAAGCAAATCAGAATTGGCAAAAAAGAAACCCAATGTACTCATCCTGTTTTCCGACCAGCACAATAAAAAAATGATGGGTTTCGAAGGACACCCTGATGTGATCACGCCTAATCTGGACAAACTGGCAAAAGAAGCGGTTGTATTTGACAGGGCTTATTGCACAACAGGTATTTGTGCTCCTTCAAGGTCATCGTTAATGTCTGGGTTGTATTCACGTACCCTCGGATTACTTTCAAATAGTGAAAAATCGGAAGTTATGAATGAGGTAATTTCGCTGGCAACTATTTTTAAGCAAAACAACTACAATACCTATGCTTTTGGGAAACGGCATACCTCGGAAGCAGTAGATGCAGGATGGGATGTTCAGCGAAGCCATTTGTGCAATGAAACACCCGGAAACAGTTATACGGAGTGGGTTGAGAAATTGGGTTATGGGAAAGAATTTGCACAAGATTGGTCAGCCGAATTTGGGAAAGGTTCACCTTGCTCATCTTATGTAAAAGAGAAACTTCCAACTGCTGACCTGGGAACCAGGATCTCGGCGCTCCCAGAGAACATTACCATGGAAGCCTTTACATCCCAATTAACTGTTCAGATGATCAAAGACCACGTCAAAAGTGAAAAACCATTTTTTTGCTGGGCAACATTTTATCGTCCACATCAACCTTATACGCCGCAGAAGAAATACATGGATATGTACGATATTTCATCATGGGGAAATGGCCGCATAAATGGTAGTTCAATCAGGAAACCTAGCAGCCTTTATGAACCCAAAGAGAATATTCCTCCAATGATGCATTCGATCCGCGACGGAAGCAATAAAGTTTGGAATGTTGACAAAGCATACCAGGATGAACAACTGTGGCGGAATTATATTGGAGCATACTATGCCTTGGTGACCGAAGTCGATCATCAGGTTGGTGAAATACTGAATACATTGGATGAGACAGGCCAGACAAATGAAACAATTGTAATATACACCTCCGATCACGGCGATTTTGTTGGTAACCACGGAATGGTTGAAAAGGCAGCGGCTGGTCAAAATGTTTATGAGGAGATTCTAAATATCCCGTTGATCATCCGATATCCGGGGAATAAGAAAAATGGTAAACATATTGGTGAATTAGTAAGTCTGGTTGATATTTATCCGACCCTGGTCGAACTGCTCGATTTAAAGATGCCAAAATTGAAACATCCTTTACAGGGAGAATCCCTGGTGCAGACCCTACTTTCCGGAACGCCCATGAAGAGGAACTATTTTGTTTCTGAAAGTTGGTCCCAGGCAACGGTGATTACAAAAGATAAGAAATTGGGAATTATGATTGATCCTACTGATTACCAAAGAAAATTTGACTTCAGGTCGTTTGGCGACCAGTTCTTTATCCGAAAATCAGATTCTCTGGAAATTAAAAATCAAATCAGTAACGAGGCTTATAAAACAGAAATTGATAAGCTTAGAGCATATTATCATGATTTTACTTCCAGAATACCAGACATTGGCAAACAGGAAGTACTGAATATGTCAGAAAAAAAGTAAATATAATGAACTAAATAGTTGACCCAATAATGAATACATCGTTTAAAACCGTCTTGAAATCTGTCCCCGGCTTACTTTTAAGTTTGTTTTTTTCATTCAATACAAATGCACAAAAAAAGTCGAACCTGTTGCTTATCATGACCGATCAACAGCGGTTTGATGCGCTGAGTATTGCTGGAAATACAGTACTCAAAACCCCAAATCTCGACCGTTTGGCAAAACAGGGAGCCTGGTTTAAAAATGCCTATACCCAATGTGCGGTTTGCGCACCTACAAGAGCATCGATCCTGACTGGCTGTACTGTTGAAAACCATCAGATACTAACCAATGAATTAGCAGGTTCCAAAAAGGAAACAGGTCGGATGGCGATGCCAACCTTTGACGAAATATTGAGCCAAAATGGATATCGATGTGAATATTATGGGAAATGGCATAGTCCTGAATTTCATGCCGAAGTATATCAGAACCCTGAATTAAATGCAAAAAACGGTAAATCGATTTTTGCCCCTGGCGGACTTGCAGCCCTTTACACGGACTATCTAAATGTCAAATTCCCAAAAGAGAGTCTCAAACCAGGAGAGTTGTACGACACTTTTACCGGCAGGCCATATACCCCGAACCCATTAGATAAGCGTTATGGCATGACAAACGAGGAAGTACTTCAGTTGAATAAGAAATCTATACAGCCCGATCTTCATGGCGAGTCGAAAACACCGGCAGAACATTCTTTTACCGCTTTTCACGCCAAACAAACCATTGAGGCACTTGAACGGAACAAAAATAACCCCTTCAGCATCACCTGTTCCCTCCATTTTCCACATGCGCCAATGCTACCGGTTAAACCCTATTCAGAAATGTATCCTGTTAAGGAGATGCCTGTTCCGGCAAGTATTGCAGATCCAATGTTAAATTCGCCCTATCGAAGTCAGAATGGAAGGCTGGAGAATCCCGAATATGCCGATCCGGAAAAGATAAAATACATGATTTCTGATTATTACGCCCTTGTTAAGGAAATTGACGACTGGGTCGGGAAGATGATGGACAAGTTGGATGAACTTGGCTTATCGGACAATACCCTGGTGATTTTTACCAGTGACCATGGAGAAATGCTTGGCTCACATGGTATGCGCGAGAAAAATGTATTCTACGAAGAATCTGCGCACATTCCATTGATGATTAGATTCCCGGGAAAAATCAAGTCTGAAACAATTGTGAAGGGCTATCTGTCGAACATGAACCTGTTTGCAACAATCTTCGATTATCTGCAATTACCTGAACATCCTTCAGATTCAAAAAGTCTGCGTGGATTAATTGAAAGAACCGACAAAAGTTTAGGTAAATATGTTGTAACCGAATGGTTGTACAATGAGGACCGCCAACCTGCTTACATGATTGTAAAAGACAACTGGAAAATGTTCATCCCATATTCAGCAGAGTCCAAAGTCATCAACACCCTTTTCAACCTGAAGAATGATCCTCACGAAATGAATAACCTTCTGGGAAACAATCCCGAAAAGGACAAATACAATGAGAAGGCAGAGGAATTGCGCAAAGATCTGCTAATGTGGCTTAAGAAAAACAAATCAAAACATTATGAGGGTGTTAAAACACGCAAATTGATATGAGAAAGTTCACCCAACTGACAATTAGAGGATACGGAACGATGAATCTCAAGATTTATTTTCTTGTATTGTTTTTATGCTTCATCAAGTTATTACACGCAACGACACCTGTGGCATCTATTGTGTTGTCGGACCCTTTTGTGTCAAATAAAATGACTCATTTCACCGTAACAGATCCAACTAATGAGCCTTATACTATTCAAACAACAAAAGATGGAGTTCAATGCAGACAAATACCGGATAAAAAATATGCCTATTTCAATGTTGATGATGCAACTATCCTTTCAACACAAAGCAATCTGATTTTTTACATCACTTTTTTCGACGAAGGAACCAGCAATATAAGTTTGCAATACAATGCGAATGATGGCAACAATTACAAGGCAAATTCTATTGCTAAAACAGGCACTAATGCATGGATTACAGCCACAGTTGCTATTACAAACGCTTCATTCCGAAATGCTCAAAACAACAAATGCGATTTCCGAATTAGTGGGACCGGCAGTAATTACATCAAAGAAATTGCTATTGCTTTAGGTGCTTTAAATCCTGCTGATGAGCCTGTCCCAACTGTGTCGGCAAGTACATATTCTGAATTTACAGGAAAATCGGTTGCTGGTTATCAGGTTTGGTTTGCAACAGGTAATGCTACTTCAGGTTGGTTTCACTGGCATGGCACTACGCCTCCTGCTCCAAATAAATGTCATTTTGAAGTATATCCAGATGTTACCGAATATGCTGAAACTGATTTGTCACCCACAGCTTTGGCTAATTTAGGAAACGATAACCCTTCCGTATTATTTAACTCGTCAAACCAACCCGTAATCGAAAAACATTTTCAATGGATGAAAGAGTATGGAATTGATGGAGTTGCAGTTCAGCGATTCATTGGAAATATTGGTGGTACTATCTTAAATTCACCCAATGCTGCTCCTCTTAAAATTAAGCAGGCTGCCGAAGCCACCGGTCGGATATTTTATATTTGCTACGACATTTCTTCCAGTGGAATGGAATCAACCTGGGACGATATTATTAAATTCGACTGGGTTTACAATGTGGAGCAAAACAACAAATTAACCTCATCACCGGCTTACGCGAAAGTTGGAAATAAACCTGTCGTTCAGATTTGGGGACCAGGATTTACCGGCAAGCCCGGAACGGTAGTCGAAACGATATCTTTAATCAATTTCCTGAAATCACGTGGGTGTTATGTAATTGGAGGGACTCCAACATATTGGAGAACAAACGACAGAGATGCAAAAGGTCCCTCTCAACCGCTTCCTGCCGATCAGGAAAGTTTTGAAAAAGTTTATAACGAATACGATATGATTTCACCTTGGTTGGTCGGGAGGTTTAAAGAAAACTCTGGTGCAGACAATCAGCTTAGTACATTAGTGGCGGATAAAACATATTGCGACACCCGGAATATTAAGTACCTGCCGGTTATTTTTCCTGGATTCGCCTGGTCGCAGTGGAATCCCGGAAGCCCAAATGCTTTCCCACGAAATGCGGGTGAATTTATGTGGCGTCAGGCCATAAACATCAAAAGTCTGGGTGTTAATTCCATGTATTTTGCCATGTTCGATGAGTATGACGAAGGTACAGCCATTATGAAAAATGCAACGGATTGGAGCATGATCCCCACTGACCAATATTTTCTGACTTCAAGTGCCGATGGAATCTGGTGTTCGTCTGATTTTCAACTCCGGGTTGCTGGTGCAGCCATTGAAATGCTGAAAAAAACAAGAAATGTAACAACAAATGTTCCGGTTCATTATTCATTAGGTCCGGTTTACTATCGCAATAGTTTCGAAAAACGTACTACACCTTACAATTACGTTGAAGGCATGGCCCAAAATTCAGGAACGTTTAACCTTGACCCTTGTTTTTATAACCCTGCGGTTTTGACAAATTCAAATGTAGTTACACCGGTTTGCGAGATTCAACAAACCAATGTCAGAAGTGGACTATATTCGGTAAAAGCATCAGGGAATATAAACAACAATTTATCAGCAACTTATAGTTACAAAATGGCTGATGTGAAAATCGCAGTTAAGCAAAATATGAAACTTTCATTCTGGAAAAAAACTGAGACTGATTTGGGTCGGTATGTCTTTGTTGATTTAATAACCAAAAACGGTAAAAACCTGCGTGACAATGGTTACATAGACCAAAATGGAAAGGGCATGAATCCATCAATAGCACATGGAACAACAGGGGCAGGATGGGAACAATTTACCTGTCAGTTTGGTAACGGAATTCTTTTGGGTGATACAATAACCGGAATTGTAATTGCATACGATCATTCAGGTTTAGGTTCTTATACTGCATATTTCGATGATTTCCTTATCGAAGACGGAAATGACAATCCTACTGCTATAATAACACCTGAAAACATTGATAATATTGCTGTTGTATATCCGAATCCTTCTTGTGGTCTGTTTAACCTGAGATTGAATATAAATGGTGAGTTTTTAATTAACGTTTATAACTCGTCCGGTAATTTGATGGTGAACAGAAAGACTACCGATTCAAAAGAAATGATTGATTTAAATCGCTTTCCATCGGGAATATATATATTGAAGATTATTGCGAATAATAAGACATATTTCCTTAAACTTGTAAAAAACTAA
>CAILKW010000370.1 GCA_903834845.1 uncultured Bacteroidia bacterium
GGATCGCGCACTGGGGCATGGAATCGGGTAGTAGCACCCATGTCGGATAAGATTTTAAATGCCGATATTTTCCAGCTTTGGAGTAATCATGGGAGCAGGCCACAGCAAGGAAGTTATTCTTATGTCGTTCTGCCTAATGCTACTAACGAAAATATTAAAAGGCGGGGAAGTGAGCTAAAAATACTCTCTAATACAGTTGATATTCAAGCAGTCGGTACCAGAGATGCATCTATGTACGGAATTGTTTTTTATAAAAGCGGCAAATTCAAAATATCGCCTGAACAATCTATAGCTACTGATACACCATGTATCATTTATTATACGTCAAAAGGTGGAAAGGAAGCCCTGAATATTTCAGATCCAACTCATTTGCAATCAAATATTAAACTCACCTTATCCGGAAAGTCAAAATTTAAAGAAGGAGGACAGGTTTCTTATGATCAGACAAAAAAAGTAACAATAATATCAATCCTTCTGCCAAAAGGTGGTGAAGCTGGAAAAACTGTTACTATTCAATAACACGACGGTTTAAATTGCTTATTTTTGCCCGCAGAAAATGGGAAAAGTTAACGAAATATACAGGCACAATATCTACGGGGTTATTTCCACCTTGTCGTTTCATATCATTGTATTGATAGTATTGCTTACTTCCAATCTGGAATATGGCCTGCAGTCACATAAAGAAGAGATTATTTTGGATTTCAAAATTGAAAATATAAAACTTCCTGATATTGAAAAAGAGCAACAAAAAATAGCTTTCTTAACTCAGCAAATGCCGGGTTCATCTCAATCGGTATCGAACCAAGGCGTTAATGATGCAAATAAAGAAAATGCAAAACCTTATGTACCATCGAATGACCCGTTTTTTGATAAGGCGTACAATAGTGAGATTGCTGCTGCCAAACAAATAGTTAGCGATGTGAATAAAACGCTCGCGAAAAAAATTCCTGAAATTGGTGATATAAAAATGCCAGAGGATAACACTGAGGGGAAAACACGTGAAGAGGTAAAACAATCCAATTTCAAAGGGAAATCAAATATTCATTATTTTCTTACGAACCGTTTTCATGTGCGACTGCCTATTCCGGTTTATCTTGCTGAGGGTGGGGGAGAGGTGGTTGTTGATATCGTTGTAGGGCGAGACGGACGTGTCCTTAGTGCGGATCCTCGACCAAATCCTAATATTGCTGATTTGACTATTCTTGCTTATGCTAAACAGGCTGCTGAGAAAACATGGTTTAATGAAGATGCCTCTGCATCAGAAAAACAAAAAGGGACAATTACCTACCGGTTTGTTGCACAGTAGTGTAATTGTCCTCTATTCCAAATTAATCTGGATTGAAATCTGTTTATGAGCCTAAACAAAATTACGGAAGTGTTTCATAAATTGGACACGTTCCCAGGCGGCAGGGTTGCCGCTGTTCATCTGGCTTAAAAGCCCTCTGAATTCTCCGATTGACTTGAACTCGTGAGCAGTCATCCATGCCGAAAGCTCGTCAGTCATTTTGCTTATTTGAGATAAATCGTTAATATACAGGGTAGAAACAATCTGGCATACATCTGCACCTGACAGTAATTGTTTGATTAGACCTGAACCGTCATGAATACCCGATGATGCTGCTACATCACAATTAACACGACCTGATATCAACGATACCCAGCGAAGAGTATTCCCCAAATCAGAAGGCGAGCTAAGTACAAACCCTGATGAAACTACTAAATGATTAACGTCAATATCCGGAAACCATGATCGGTTGAAAAGAACTATACCTTCAGCCCCAGACTGGTCTATATGCTCCACATAACGAATAAGATTCGATTGAAAAGAACTTATTTTAAGGGAAACCGGAATCCGAATACTTCCTTTTACTTTTGAGATTATTTCGTAGGTAGCCTCCATAATTTCCTTCTCACCGCGTTGGATATCAGAAGGAAGGAAAAACAGGTTCAGTTCAAGAGCATCGGCTCCTGCCTTTTCTATCTCCTTGGCAAATGATGTCCATTTTTGTGAGCTCACACAATTGATGCTGGCTATTACCGGAATTCCGACCGATTTTTTCGCATCAGTTATCAATTCAAGATAGTTAGACAGAATAGATTCTTTAATAACTGTTTCCATATAATCCATAGTTTCAGGAAACAAGAAATGACGATTCGTCATGTTATGAATGTTTTCCTCCATTTCAATTATAATTTCCTCCTCAAAAAGAGATTTTAAAACCACAGCTCCGGCACCCGCAGCTTCGATGTTTTTAATCTTTTCGACAGAGTCAGTGAGTCCGCTACTTCCCACAACAATCGGATTTTTAAGTTGAAGCCCTAAATAAACAGTAGATAAATCAATCATTTTATTAAAATTTAATACAGGAATAGCTTATAGAATACGATTTCCATAAACAGTTTAAAAGTGTTTGTAAAAGTAAAAAAATGTTTCAAATCACTTTCCTTTTTCGTCAATCATTTTTCTTTTATTATTTTTTGAAAAAAAAATAGTCTGGTATTATAATAGCATTATATTTGACCACTATTTAGAATTAATCCAAATGATTCATTTAAGTGTTGAATATTTGAAAGCATTTTTGGGACTTTTTAACGAAATGGCTTTATATCTGATGATCGGTTTTTTCTTTGCAGGATTTCTTCATGTTTTTATCCGCAAAGAAAGAATTGGTAAATATCTTGGTGAAAATGACTTAAGATCGTCAGTAAATGCTTCGTTATTTGGTGTTCCACTGCCGTTGTGCTCGTGCGGAGTGATTCCTGCAGGATTATCTTTTTTGAAGAATGGTGCTTCAAAAGGTGCAACTGTTTCGTTCCTGATTTCCACACCACAAACTGGTGTTGACTCAATTATGGTAACATACTCGATGCTTGGCTGGCCATTGGCTGTAATCCGGCCCATTGTTGCGTTTATTACCGGTGTTACAGGGGGGCTCATTACCAATATGTTGCAAAAGGGCAAAAAAGAGGATGTGATAGTGAATAAAAGCATTGATTTCGTATCAAATTCTTTTTTTGGCAAAGTAAAGGAACTGCTGCGATATGGTTTTGTTGATTTTTTACAGGATATTTCGAAATGGTTAATAATAGGTTTGGCAGTAGCTGCTTTGCTTACGCTTGTGATTCCGGCGGATTTTTTTACAACCTATATCGCATATAAATGGTTGAATATGCTTTTGGTACTTGCTGTTTCGGTTCCATTGTATGTTTGTGCAACAGGTTCTGTACCAATAGCTGCAGTTTTAATGATGAAGGGATTATCACCAGGTGCAGCGTTGGTTTTTCTTATGGCCGGGCCAGCAACGAATATTGCAACAATCTCGGTATTGGCAAAAACTCTTGGAAAACGAGCTACACTTATTTATCTTCTTACTATTACGTTCGGTGCTTTGATTGCAGGAGTGGTAATTGATACTTTTTTCCCTGCCCACTGGTTCATGGGGTTGATGGATCATACCAATCACATCCACAAAGGAGGAAACTTGATTCAAATTACGGCATCAATTGTTCTTGCTTTGTTACTGGTTAATGGCATAATTCTAAAATGGAAACAAAATAAGGAAGAGAAAAACAGACAATTAAATACAAATAATATGATAGTCAAGACTTTTTTGGTAGAGGGGATGACTTGTAAGAACTGCAAGTCACATGTTGAGAGAGGCATAAAAGGCATCGCCGGAGTTGATGATGTAATTGCCGATGTTGCCAATGGTAATGTTAAGGTTTCGGGTAATGAAATCAACATTCAGAAGGTGAAGGAATCGGTTGAAGAATCGGGCTATTTATTTAAAGGAGAGATACATACTGAAGCAATAAGTTCTGACGTATGGCTCAGTTAAGTTTATTAACACATTTGCACACTCTAAAATCAAACGCTTCGTATGAATCCCGATCCAAACTTGTTAATGCAGCTTATCCAAATTCAGATGCCTTTTGGAAGATACAAAGGAACTCTTTTGTGCGACCTTCCCATTTCGTACCTTGAGTGGTTCGAACAGAAAGGTTTTCCGGATGGAAAGCTGGGAATTCAATTACAGACAATTTATGAAATTAGGCTGAACGGTCTCGAATATTTGCTTAATCCGCTAAAGAAAAGCAGCACGGAAGGAGACAAAAGGGTTCCTCCGTTTACCTCTTTTCTAGGCAGGAGATAATCTTTAATATTTAGAAATGCAGAATAGGAAATATTCTGAATTAAGAGATTGAATATTGTTTAAGGTCGAAAAGTTGCTTCATCGCAAGCCTCTTCTGCCTGAGATGTTTTAATAATTCTGCGTTCGTGCTTATACCTGAATACCAATGGGAATATGATCCCTAAAACCAGAGCATAAGTTGCAAATACAAACCAGATGCTGCGCCAGTCTTTTACTCCATTCGCTGCTGTGTAGAGATCAACAACCCAGCCACTTGTAACTCCTCCAATAAACGCACCGAAACCGTTTGTCATAATCATAAACAAACCTTGTGCGCTTGCCCTGATGCCTGGTTCGGTTTCCATTTCAACAAAAAGAGAACCTGAAATATTGAAGAAATCGAAAGCCATACCATAAATAATCATGGAGAGAATCAACAGAACCAGACCTTCGCCGGGATTGCCCAACCCAAACAAACCGAAACGCAAAGCCCAGGCAAACATACTGATTATCATTACTTTTTTAATTCCAAAGCGATGCAGAAAGAATGGAATAGAAAGTATAAACAATGTTTCAGAAATTTGCGACACTGACATTAATAGCCCCGGATGGGTAACAGCAAAGGAATCGGAGTATGAATTGCTGAAATCGTGCAGGAATGATTGACCAAAAGTATTGGTAATCTGAAGTGCAGCACCTAATAACATGGCAAAGATAAAAAACACAGCCATTTTTGTTCTTTTAAACAGGACGAAGGCATCGAAACCGAGAGCGGAAAGCAGCGATCTTTTTCCTTTTGATTTTGCCGGAGGACAGCTTGGCATAGTAAAAGCATATAATCCTAAAAATAACGAAGATGCTGATCCTATGTATAATTGCAGCGGGCTTAAACTCCATCCGCATAAATCAACTACCCACATTGCACAGATAAAACCAACAGTTCCCCAAACCCTGATGGGGGGGAAATCTTTCACTACATTAAAACCTTTTTGTTCAAGAACACTGTAAGAAACGGTATTATTCAATGCAATAGTTGGCATGTATGCCATTGCGTTAAAAAGCATAATCAGATACATAAGTTTGGGATCCGAGATTGTTGAGGCCCAAAAAAGAAGTGCCGCTCCAATTAAATGGCACATTCCAAGTACACGTTCTGCATTTACCCAACGATCGGCAACAATACCAAGTAAACCGGGCATAAATAATGAAGCAATTCCCATTGTCGCAAAAATACTTCCAATCTGGCCTCCTGTAAAACTTAGAGTATTACCCATATAACTGCCAAGAGAGATAAGCCATGATCCCCAGATAAAAAACTGAAGAAAATTCATTAAAGTAAGACGATACTTGATTCCCATATCCTTTATTTTAATTGGATTTGATTAAAAAAAAACAGGCTTTTTAGGTTGATGGATTCAAACTCTAAAAAGCCTCGAAAAGTAATATTTTTTTTTCAATCATCCTGAATCAATAATTTCCCCAAATTTTCAAATCGTGAGTGATAGTCATCTACTGCACATTGTATGACTTCGTATGCCTCATTTCGGTCGTAAACATGGGTGATGACAGAATTTTTCTCTTCGCCTGGTAAGTCTTTATAAGTAAGAAAGTAATGCCGAAGTCGGGTGATAATGGTTTCCGGAACATCGGCCAAATCGTTAAAATGTCCATAAACAAAGTCTTTGTTCATTACGGCAATAATTTTATCATCGGCTTCATTACCATCAATCATCCTGAATCCACCTATAGGACGTGCTGTTACCAATATGTCGCCGTGGTGAATTGATTTTTCTGTAAGAACTACGATATCAAGCGGGTCACCATCGCCTTTTACACCTTTTAAACCGGTTTTATCCATACAAAACTTACCTACCTTTTTGCCGCAATAAGTCTGGGGAATGAATCCATAAAGAGCAGGAACTACGTTGGAGTATTGTTGAGGGCGGTCAATCTTTAAGTACCCCGTATCTTTATCAACTTCATACTTAACGGTATCTGTTGGAACAACCTCTATAAAAGCGGTTACTTTTTCGGGTACAAAATCGCCGATATGAACGCCGTGCCAGGGATGCGATTTATAACGCAAACCCATAAGCCGACCAATAGGATCTGAGAATTTATCTGACATGTGAATTGAGTTTTCAAACTAAACAATATGAAAGTGGTTTTGTTTTGAACACATTGCCATTTTTTAATATAATTCCATCCTTACAGTTGGAATTTAATTGATAATTGTTTTCCAAAGTATTATTTATATCATTATGCTCCCCATCCTTCGCGGTCAAGACTGCGGTATTGAATTGCTTCTCCAAGATGGTCAGCCTGAATTGATTCGATACCTTCGAGGTCAGCAATAGTTCGAGATACTTTAAGGATACGGTCATAAGCTCTGGCCGAGAGTCCAAGCTTTTCCATAGCATTTTTTAAAAGTTGATGCCCGGCCTTATCGGGAATACAATGCTTATGTAACA
>CAILKW010000371.1 GCA_903834845.1 uncultured Bacteroidia bacterium
ATGAAGTTTATTGCATCTGGTCCCGGAGGAGTGCTTGAAAATGTGATTGATCTGGTTGGATTCGAGCGGTTATGCTACCTTTTGTTTGAAGATGAAACACTGGTTCAGGATATTTTTGATGCTGTGGGTTCAAGACTTTTACGGTTTTATGAGATAGTCTCCGGCATAGATACAGTTGGAGCTTTGATTGTTAACGATGATTGGGGGTTTAAAACCCAGACTATGCTTGACCCCGATTCAATGCACCGTTATCTATTTCCCTGGCATCAAACGATCGTTAATGCCATTCATTTGAACAGAAAACCGGCTATTCTCCACTCTTGCGGTAATCTTGAGGCTGTGATGGATTTTCTGATAGAGGAACTCAAATACGATGCGAAACACTCATGGGAAGATGCAATATGTCCAGTTGAGAAAGGATGGCAAAGGTGGGGGAACAGGATTGCCATACTTGGAGGCATAGATATGGATTTTTTAATCAGGTCTTCTCCTGAAGAAATTCACCAAAGATCTATTGAATTACTGAAATTAACCAGATTAAAAGGGTATGCGCTGGGGTCAGGAAACAGTATTCCTGAATTTGTACCGGTAAAAAATTACTTCGCTATGATTAACAGTGTATGATAACTTTGAGTACACTCCGAAAAGATAAAAACATGAAATGCCACTAAGGCTCTAAGACACCAAGGTTTCACAAAGAGCTAAATAACTGCACTATAACCTTAGTGAAGCCTTTGTGTTTTTGTGTCTTGGTGGCAAAATAATGCTTTTCGGAGTGGACTCAACTTTCAAAATATTAATTCGTTGATGATTTAAATTCCGCCTTACAATATTTAATCCCTTCAGCTTCATACCTTTTAACCTGTTCTATTAATCGTTTTTTAAACCAGGGGAAGTTCCGGCTTGCTTTGGGAGACCATAAAACTTCGGACAAGGCAGCAGCACGCGGAAATATCATGTATTCAACGTATTCAGTAGTTTTCATATATTGTGTCCAGACATTTGCCTGAGCTCCTATAATGTATTTGGCCTCTTCTCTGGATAGGTCAGCAGGAATTGGTTCAAAATTATAAACTTGTTCGAGGGTTAAAAGCCCACCAACTGCAAGAGGTTCACCTTTAGGGTCGGTCTGATATTGGTCAAAATTGCAGTACTTTGCCGGAGACATTACTGTTTGAAGTTTTCTTTGAGTGGACTCAATTCCACCTGACTCACCACGCCACGACATCACAATTCCTTTTGTTATCAGCGAGTCTGCGAGATTATCGTCCCATGCTATTACATTTTTACCAAGAGAATCAATTACATTACTGATTCTACGGACAAAATACTTGTGAAGATCATTTGTTGAACTCATACTGTCGGTTTTCATCTTGAGCTTGCAGAATGGACATTTTTCCCAGTTTTTTTCCGAACAATCAGCTCCGCCTATATGAAAATACGGGCCAGGAAACAATGAAGACATTTCGACAATAACATCCCTCAAAAAGGTATAAGTTACTTCCTTACCGGGGCAATAAACATCGCTGAAGCTACCCCATCTGGTGCCAACTTGATATGGAACACCAGTACATCCCAATTCCGGATAAGAGGCTAATGCTGCCAGAGCATGTCCTGGCATTTCGATTCCGGGAACAACAGTGATATAACGATCAGAGGCATAAGCGATAATTTCGCGTACATCGTTTTGAGAATATAAACCTCCTATTGGAATAGTGTCATTACCTGAGTATTTGATAATATGACCCTCCATAGTTTTTTTTCGAACAGAACCGACTTCTGTCAAACGAGGATATTTTTTTACCTCTATACGCCAGCCCTGATCATCAGCAAGATGCCAATGAAAAGTGTTAAATTTGTGCATTGCCATATAATCGAGATACTTCATTATAAACTCCTTAGGCATAAAATGGCGGCTAACATCAAGATGAAGACCTCGCCACGAAAAGCGCGGACCATCTTTTATTTCAACAGCAGGTAATATAATCTCTTCAAGTTGTTTAGGTGATGGAGGCATTAACTGAATTAAAGTTTGGATCCCGTAAAATAGTCCATTTGGAGTCGAAGCTTCAATTATTACGCTTTTAGAGGTAACAAGCAGATGATAATCCTCTTTTCCAAGGATAAGATTTTCATCAAGTTTCAGGAAAAGAGATTCTTTATCCTCAGCTGCTAAAGACACCACTGAATTTACGATTCCGTAGTATTTTTCAGTATGGCTGGTTAAAAATCCGGCAATTCGGCGCATTTGTTCACTTTCGTGATTTAATACAATTCTGGTATAGGGTGTTATCTTAAATAGACCTTCCTGATCTGTAACTACTGATGGCAATGGAATAATTCGTACAACAGGTCGAGGTTGTGGCTCTTTACACGCAAATAAAAGTAATACAATAGCAATTGTGATAATTAATCGTAGAAAATTCATTTTCTTGACTTTGTTGTTTTTCGGTGAACATTTTGATATGTCCATGAATAGTTATTTGTATTCTGAACTTCATTCATTTCAGTAAATTTCCTTTTTTCCAAAAATACAAAAAAAATAGAATTAAAGCATTAATAATAAAACCTGTGATAATTAATGAATTGCCAATTACAATTTCACCATATATGGAAACGATTTTCCCTAATAAAGCTATTGCACCACCAACTATCATAGCCGTACTGCTTCCCATTTTACTTGCTTTAAAACCAAAAAGTCCGGCTATAGTAGGAATAATGAATGCTCCTGAGAAAACTGTCAATGCAATTAAAAGTGCTTGGATTATGGAATGAACATACATTGATAATAGAATACTTAATAATCCAATAATTATCATGATGACTTTAGTATTTCGCATTGAGTTTTTCTGATCAAGGCCTCTGGAAATCGGATCGCTTACAATAGTGGCTGATGTGAGTAAAGCTGTTGAACCAGATGACATTACTGCAGAAAGCAGTGCAGCAATGAGAAGTCCAACACCCCAATCAGGTAAAAAATTAGTCATAACGGGTATTAGTGCCGAACTTTTTTGCAGATGAAGCTCAGGGAACTTATAAGCTGCAAAAACACCAAGAAAAGTAATACATAGTGAAAATGGGATTAAAACAATTGCACTCACTATGACACTTTTTCTGGCAATCCTCGCGTTTTCGGCACAAAAAATCCGCGAATATATATCAGGGCCAACAACAAAAGTAGTGGAGTAGGTTAAAAGTAATACTATCAGATCAAAAGGTTGAAATCCTTTGTTAAAAGGAAATTTGAGAGAAGTCATTTCACTTATAGAGGTTTGTTCTGAAAAAAGAACAAAAAGAGTGGTTACCAAAATTCCGGTTAGAATGATAACTGTTTGATAGAGATCAGTTTTAAGAACAGATATTTGTCCTCCAATTACAGTATAAAAAATAAAGACAGCCCCTGAACCCCATACCCCGATTGAGTATTCTAAACCAGTAAAACCAGTCAGGATTTTGGCAGCTCCAATAATTTGAGCAGCTATAATCCCAATCCAAGCAAAAGAAATAATAAAGGAGGAGATCATTTTAGCTTCAATTCCATAAAAATCACCAATCATTTGTGGAAGGGTGTATTTCCCCTGACGGCGTACCATCATCGAAACCGGAATTAATAAAAAAAGACCGGCAGATGCGCTAAGCAAAAGCCATGAAGCGGCCCAACCTTGAGTAATTGCCAGATCGGCCGTGCCAAGAATGGCAGAACTACCCAAAATTGTTGCCAGAAGAGATCCGGTAATCTGCCAGAAATTTCCACGTTTACCAGCAACAAAATAATCACCTTCTGACCGGATTTTTCTTGAGGAAATTATTCCGATCAAAATCATTAGAACTACGTAAAGTATTATAAATAAGTATTTTATCACAAATATTTATGATCAATCTGATTGTTCATCAATCTCTTCCGCTGATTTGACAGGAACCAGTTCACGTCTGAATGGTGGGAAGAAAACCCAATATAAGCCGCCAAATGAGATTAATGCACAAATAAGGAAGAACATAATACTTAATGCAATACATAATTCATTGTCAAGTCCCAAAGTTTTTGCTCCAATCAAAAAAACCATTTCGCGTGCGCCAATTCCGCCTATTGTGATTGGCAGAGCGGTTGCTATTGCAGATAGAAAAAAGAGAAAAAGATAGTCAAACAAAGCAGTTGTTTGATGAAAAGAAAGTAGGATTAACAAAGCAGAAATAAATTGCATGATTTGCAGTGCAAATGACCAATAGAATAACCCCGCATGGATTTTAAAAAAACTTTTGAAAAAGAATTTAAGAACAAAAATATAGAAGGCATAACCTAACGGAATTCCAATCCATGTTGCATTTCCATAAGGCACATGCAATCCAGATAAATAATACAATCCTATGGTAATCATCCCTACCGCAACAAGTCCTGAAATACGGTTTACGAGCATAGTACCGATATTCTTTTTGAGTCCGTTTTTTCTATATTTGTTTACGAGGTAAACTTTAATTCCATCGCCGCCGATACCGCCAGGTAAAAACAAATTATAAAACAGCCCAAGCCAGAAAAGCTTAATATTAAGGCTCTGTGACAGATCAGCTCCAGTATTGCGGAAAGAAAGATTCTGTCTGAAAGCAGAAAAAACAAACGACAAAACTAAAAAGAAAGATGCCCCAAGAAGATAATAACCATTTGCAGTAGAAAAGACAACCAAAACCTCCTTGAAAGAGATTTTTGACATCACCCACCAGATTGCAGCTACCGAAAAACCTAATTTCAGAAGGTTTATGCCTATTTTTTTAATTCTCCTTTTCACGTAAATTCAATAATTTTAAACGATACCACTGAATTGCAACGATTTTAAATAATGCTCTCCTTAACCATTAAATTCCAAAGGCAAAAGTATCCATTATTGTGTACTTGCAAAATGGTCTCGAAAAATACAGCGAATACAAGTAAATTACTGATTTATTTGATTCTATAACGATATATCTTATTGAAGTATTATAAAATTCTATATCTTGATAAATATTTTGCGATTGTAAAGGAAATAACAGATGCCCCACAACATTGCCCAAACCGTAAATGACAAAGCCATTTCATTCGTCAATTTTCCGAAAACGCCGAAAATTAAATTGATAAAAGGCTTGACAGTGTCTTCGAGCAAATTGTTGCCGCCAATATGGGCAAAAAGATAAATAAACAGAGGATTCATACCGACAATTACGAAAAACAGAGCAAATTTTTTGTAATTCATAACATCAATCAGCCAATACGAAAAAGCAAGTGCAATAAAACACCATCCACCGCTTACAATCACAAATGAGCTCGTGCATATATGTTTGATAATCGGAATAAATGGGTTCATAGAATAACCGATAATTATACCAATCAAACCTGCAATAGCCATGGTCTGAATTTTTTTCTGTGGTTTCCAATCATTCATCAATATCATTCCTGCAATCACTCCCCAAATAGTGTGTGCCGTAGTTGGTATAGCATTGAAAGCC
>CAILKW010000372.1 GCA_903834845.1 uncultured Bacteroidia bacterium
AATATGCCAGCCACCACAACAAATACACATACCTGCGTCAGGCCCAATAATCTCACCAACAGATTTATAATCATTACTATCATCGCTTTGGCAGCAGCATAATCCTATAATTGCGAATATTATAACAACTCTAAGCTTCATGAAAAATGGATTTTAAATATTTAAAAATGAAGAATACGATACAATTATAAACATTTTTACTGTGGTTTTCAGAATTAAGGGATATGGTTAGATTCTATATATTCCCATCAATTAAGTGCAACTTTAGCAAGGGTTTGTAAGTTTAATCAAGTCCTTTAATCCGGTCTTTATCAAGTAGGGACTTAAAATCGTATTGGTATCTGATAAGAGGAAATGAATAATTCATATATCATTGACATTATGGATTATGTGTGTCATAGGTTCTCCTTCTATGTCAGGAAATCTGAATCTGTCGAATAAGTATCTCCTGCTCCAGCCCTTTCCGGTATTTTTCGATCAATCGCAATAGAATCAATACATTCTCTTCATCAACCAACTGAATATCAAACTGAATACTCTGTTTTGTATAATTGTCCCTGTTTCCTTTTGATAAAAATAGCTTTTCGATGTTTGCCGGTAAAAAGAAACTCGATTTATCTTCAAGGTGCTTCTTAAACTCATTCATATAAATGTTCAGTCCGGCAAAGTCGAAGTCTCCAAAGTGAAGGTAATCATTTGGGATTATTGTTAACCATCGTACCAAATCCTTGGTTTGCGGATACCTTGAAACAAAAAGGGGCTGGATATTCTCAAACAATTTCTTTTGTTTTTGTATGTATCTGAAGTTTTCAGGATTCTCTATTCCAACGATTGTAGTATCAGGTGACGGAGTAAATGATTCAAAGTCGTAAACAAAAGTAAAAGTACCTTCCTGAGAACTGATTGTGAATGGCTGATTATTCAACACACATTCAACGGGTTGATAACAATTCACAAGGAAACCTTTAAAAGTTCGGATTGACTTTAATTTAGAGTTTGAAGAGATTTCAATTGCTTCGGAACGGCTCAAATCGGATTTTTGATAACTGCTGATATATTTTGCCAAATCGTCAATACCGAAATGATTAATCAAAAATGGAGCGAGCAAATCTTTGCTCGAGAGATAGACTTGTTTTTTGCTTCGTCCCTGAATCTGAACATTCAGAATACCATTATCAATCATTAAATCAATAATATCATGTTTCATTTTACTGAATGAAATCTTCTCTCCATTCAATAAAGAATTCAGCTTTTCGGCGATTGAAACGGGCAATTTCATTCGGCAGGGTATTGAGATAAAATACGGTTTACTCTGGTAATACTCTTGTCATCTTTTTTGAGCTTATAAATGTGCTTAAACGCAAGTGCATCATTTTCAATTGGGGAACTGTTAATCAACAGAATGTTACGATCATTGGCAAATTTCAGGATTCCCCGCACATTGTTGGGATGGAGTTTTCCTATCTCATCCATCATGCAATGCAGTTTAAAGTCTTTGAACCGTTTGGAAGCACCTTCTTTAAACACATTGAGCAGCATAATATTGACCATAGCCTTTACCAGCACATCTGTTCCATCTGACCCCACATTGGAAAGCTTTTCAACCCAGCCGGTATCATTTTGATTCTCTTCGATCCTGAATTTCAATTCAAAAGAATCGGAAAGTGAAATATAATCTCTTTTCATTTCGCCGATTTTCTTCACAAACTGCTTTAGTAAATCAATAGCTTCCTTGTTTTTTTTCTCCTGACTGTCGGATGAAAACAGGTTTGCCGTGCCCAGGTTAAAGTTGTTTTCATCATTGAACTTTTTAATCAGAATAAGCAATTGTACAACTTCGTTTTTGCTTGTGTCTATCTTTAATTCAATCTTTTTTATCACTCCAACAAAATTCCTTTTAACAAAATCTTCATTGATTTTATTTACCACACTTTGGATTTTCCCCGATTCTGAAACCAAATCGGTTGTTTGTTTTCCAATCGTTGTAATGATCAGAGCAAAACGTTCATTAACTTCTTTTTCAATTCGTTCTATTTTGTTTTCTTCAACGAAGTCTGATAGCATTTCTGCAAAATCAAGAAAGGATTTGGTATCTGTGAGTTGCTTCTTGAATTTGAACAGGTTGTCCTCACTGAATTTGCCAAGGAAATCGGTAATTGTTTTGCGGATTTCATCAATTCTGCTATTCAACTTATCGTAATGAATTTCCTTTATTTCATCAATTAGTGCCTTAACCCGTTTTTCAGTTCTATGCTCTTCGGCCTGAGCTGAGAAATATTCCTGAATAGTATGATAACACTCTGAGGCAGTGAAATTTTCATAAGCTTCAAAATCTTCACCAATTAACCTTATTGCCTCTGTTAAGGAGTTTATAATTGCCTGAACTACCTCAAGTTCTTTATCGAAAATTTCTTTTTGGTGATAGTATTTATGTTCCTCCTGTTCTAATTGCTTATCAAGTAGTAGCTTTTGGCTCTTAAATTCGGGTATTTTATCAAAATATTCCCGCTTATCTTTATTGTACTCAGCAACTGTATCTCTGTTCGCTTCAATAAATTTAAGCTCTGTTTTTATCTCGATTAGTTTTGCTTCAATTTCATCGAGGCGTTTAGTATCTACACCTTTGCTTGTTAATTCTTGCTCCTTTTGAGTATAAATCTCTTTCTTTCTTTTCTGGCAAGCCTCATTTTCAAGTTCAATTTCAGATTCAATCTTTATCAACCTTTGTTTTACATTTTCCTCCTCTGCTTCCGTTTTCTTATCCCTCTCACGCTCTTTAGCTTTAATCAGTTTATTCATTTGATCCTCAACCTTTGCTACTTTTTCTTTCGA
>CAILKW010000373.1 GCA_903834845.1 uncultured Bacteroidia bacterium
CGCCAGGCTATTTAAGGTTTAGCCAGGCAAACGAGTTTGTGGCGACCTATTGTGGCGGGGAAGCCAACGTAGCCGTTTCATTGGCCAATTTTGGAATGGATGCCGAATTTGTAACACGCCTTCCACAAAATGATATAGCAGAGGCATGTCTGAAAAGCCTACATAAGTATGGTGTGAAAACCGGCAATGTCATCTACGGTGGAGAGCGGTTGGGTATTTACTATCTGGAAACCGGAGCAGTAGCGCGACCCGGTAAAGTGATCTACGACAGGGCTCACTCATCAATTGCTGAAATAAAACCCGGCATGATTAACTGGGAAGAGATACTAAAAAATGCAGATTGGTTTCATTGGACAGGTATTACCCCTGCTTTATCTCAGGGTGCCGCGGCGGCTTGCCTCGAAGCGGTTGAAGTTGCAAACAAACTTAGCGTAACAGTTTCTGTCGATTTAAATTATCGGAAAAATTTATGGAAATACGGCAAAACGGCCTCCGAGGTTATGCCGGAATTAGTGGCGAAAAGTGATATTATCCTTGGAAACGAAGAGGATGCAGAAACCGTATTTGGCATCAAGCCCGAAGGTTTTGATGTAACTAAAACCTCAGGGAATGTTGATAGTGCGCAGTTTCAATCTGTTTGTGAGCAATTAAAGAGGAAATTTCCAAATGCAAAAAAGGTAGTCATTACTTTGCGGGGATCTATTAACGCCAACCACAATACATGGGCAGGGGTATTATATGATGGCAGCCAGCTATTTAAATCACCTACTTATAACATCACCCATATCGTTGACAGAGTTGGAGGCGGCGATTCTTTTATGGGAGGACTGATTTATGGATTGCTAAGTTATCCCAATGATGACCAAAAGGCCCTGAATTTCGCGACAGCTTCATCATGCCTCAAACACACCATTTATGGGGATTTTAACCTTTCTACTGTATCTGAGGTGGAAAATCTGATGAAGGGTGATGGGAGTGGACGGGTTAACAGGTGAAAAATTAAAACAAAATCATTATGAGAACCTTAGAAGTAAAAGCTGTTTTTTCATGGGATAAATTTGAGAAAATACCCATTGTAGGCATAGTACGCGGGATTAATATGGAAGATTTTAAACAAATTCTACCCGTTTATGTGAAAGCCGGATTAACAACCATAGAAGTCACGATGAACACCCCTGATGTTGAATCTTTGATCGGTTATGCGCTCAGGGAGTATTCAGGTATTTTAAATGTTGGGGCAGGTACTGTCTGTAGCCTTTCAGATTTGGATAGTGCATTAAAATATGGAGCGCAGTTTATCGTCACTCCTCTCATCAACGAGGAGGTGATTGCGCGTTGTGTGAAAATAAAAATACCCATATTTCCGGGAGCGTTAACTCCCTCTGAAATTTACAAGGCCTGGACGCTGGGAGCCTCGATCGTGAAAATCTATCCCGCCGGCAATTTTGGTGCAAGCTATATTAAAGATGTTAAAGCTCCTTTGGATAAGGTGAGGATGATGCCAACAGGAGGGATAAGTCTCAACAACATGCAGAGTTTTTTAGAGGTTGGCGTAGATGGATTTGGTATTGGAAGTCCTTTGTTCGATAAAAGTTTAGTCGAAGCCAAAGATTGGAATGGGCTAGAAACCCATTTTGCAGACTTTGTAAGGATGATTGAAAAATTCAGAAGTTCAAAGCAATGAAAATACATAATTACCGATGGATTGTTGTCGCATTGCTCTTTTTTGCCACAACCATAAACTATATAGACCGGCAGATTATAGGATTGCTGAAACCCACTCTTGAGACTGAATTTAACTGGACTGAAACTGATTTTGCCCATATAGTGATGGCCTTTACTGCAGCCTATGCTCTTGGATTATTGTTATTCGGTAGTTTTATTGACTGGGTAGGGACAAAGATTGGATACGCTGTCTCGGTAGTTATTTGGAGTGTTGCAGGAATGCTGCATGCCCTGGCAAAGAGTGTTTTTGGATTTTCATTAGCCCGTATTGGACTGGGAATAGGTGAAGCAGGGAATTTTCCGGCTGCCATGAAAACGGTCTCTGAATGGTTCCCAAAAGAAGAACGGGCCCTTGCTACCGGAATTTTCAATGCAGGCACAAGCGTAGGGGTTGTTTTGGCTTTAGTCCTTTGTCCATATATTTTAAGTACATACGGCTGGAGAGAAGTTTTCTGGATTACAGGTGCACTTGGATTTATTTGGCTTGCATTCTGGATTGTTTTGTATGAAATTCCCTCCCGTCAAAAAAGGTTAAGCGAAGAAGAATTGTTATTAATTAACCGGGGCCAGGAATTTGATGATAATGGCAAAGAAAAGGAGATAAAAGTAAAGTGGATAAAACTTTTTTCTTTCCCTCAAACCTGGGCTGTTGTTATCGGTAAATTCATGATTGACCCGATATATTGGTTTTTCCTTTTTTGGTTGCCTTCCTATTTTACATCGCGCTTCCATATAGATTTGACAAAACCCAGTGTCCCGTTAATGATTATTTATGCGGCAACCACCATTGGATGTGTCGGTGGAGGATACCTTTCTTCATGGTTTATCAAGAGAGGAATGGCTACACTTAAGGCACGCCAAAAGGCGCTGCTTATTTTCGCAGTAATAGAACTTTGTGTTATCACGCTTCAGTTTGTTACCAATGTTTGGATTGCAGTAGCTATTCTAAGTCTGGCAGTTGCAGTCCATCAGGGATGGGCTACAAATGTTTTTACACTTGCGTCTGATATGTTTCCTAAACAGATAGTAAGTTCAGTAGTTGGAATTGCAGGAATGTCAGGAGCCATAGGTGGAATACTATTCCCGATGTTAGTAGGGTTTTTATTGGATTACTATAAGACATTCGGAAATATCGCTGTAGGGTACAACATCATTTTTACTTTCTGCGGTTGTACTTACCTGATAGTGTGGTTGATCATTATGTTTTTAATCAAAAGGTCTAAAAATGTGAAAATTGAAACAATCATTTAATAAATTAATTCAAGCAGACTATATTAAATATTTAATTATGAAGAAATTAGTAGTTATTCTATTGGTCATGTTTGCCATATCTGGTATGGCTCAGAGTAGCAAAAATCTTCAGAACAGACCTAACAAGAAGAGCGAAGCTAAGTTCCAGGGGATCGACCTCGCCGAACGCACCTGGCAGGGTATACCAGGCATCGAACGATCAGCAAAGGGGCGCGTGTTTGCCTGCTGGTTCACCGGTGGGCCGAAAGAGCCATCAACGGAAAACACAGTGGTGCTTTCCTATAGCAACGATGGCGGCAAGACCTTCACAACGCCCGAAGCGATGGCTTTCCCGCTGAACGATGGTACGCGCTGCTATGATCCGTGCCTGTGGATCGATCCGAAAGGGCGGCTCTGGTATCTCTTCAATCGCAGCCTCAAGGACAGTAAGCAGCACGGCATCTATGCCCGCATCTGCAAAAAACCCAATGCTTCATCCCCAATTTGGGGTGCGGAATTCCGTGTGGGTTTCTACGGGCCCTTCAGCTTCCGCATAAACAAACCCATTGCGCTCTCCACTGGCGAGTGGATCATGCCCGTCACTCACGCGTTGGAGCCTGTGGCGGGTTGGGCGGGATTCGATCCGAAACAAGTTCAGGGCGTGGGCATCTCCACAGATAAGGGCAAAACGTGGACTCTGCATGGCACCGTCAGTACACCGGGAGCAGCACTGGAGAACATGATTGTGGAACTGCGAGATGGCAGGCTATGGATGCTCATCCGCACCGTGGGTTTCCTTTGGGAAAGCTATTCATCGGACAAAGGCAGAACCTGGACAGATGGTAAACTCACCACCATCGCCACGCCACATTCTCGCTTCTTCATCCGCCGCCTGTCCTCGGGCAATCTGCTGCTGGTGAATCATTACAAATTCACCGGGCGCAGCCATCTCACCGCGCAGCTTTCCACCGACGACGGCGCGACATGGAATGACGGCCTGCTGCTCGATGAACGCAGCGGCGTGTCCTATCCTGACGGTGTACAGGCCAAAGATGGCCTCATTTGGGTCACCTATGATCGCGACCGCCAAGGCCTCGGCGAAATCCTGCTTGCGAAGTTCAAAGAAGAAGACGTGCTCGCAGGCAAGAATGTTTCCGATGCCGTGAGCCTGAAGCAGGTGATCAGCAAGCTCGACAAACAAAAACTCCTACCACCAGGTTGGAATCCCAAAGAAGCTGCAGACAAAGTATTGGCAGGGCTCATCAAAGTGACTGCTCCTGAGGTAAAAGGTGCGCATGACGCAAATTTAGTCATAACAGGTGATCGTGCTTACATTGTTGCGATGGTAAACAACATCAAACCCAGTGAGAACCCCGAATGGCCATTTATTTATCTTACGCTTTCTGTGATAAATATGAAGACAATGGCAATTGAGAAGATTATCCTTTTTGCAAAAGGAGGGCAAGCTTTTAAAAACGATACATTGCCAACAGGAGCCTGTTTTGTACCCCGTATAATCCGAAAAGACAATAAAAAGCTTCGTTGCTATTTTGCCAGTGAAGAACCTGGTAAACGGGAGTCTCAAGTTTGGTATATGGATTTTAATCTTGATAATAAAGAATTTGATAACTGGATCACACGTGCAAAAATAAAAACAGCTTCCGGAGTCTTCAATATGCAACCACAGTTTTTTCACATCGATGCTGTTGCTAACGGATTCACCCGCAAAGCCGTTGATTACGGTTTATATCCATTCGATTTCAAAGTGGTTGATGGCAGAATTTACGCCGTTTTGAATAACTATCCAGGAGGTCAAAATGCTCTTTCGGTGATGAACAACAGTCTCAATACCTTCGAGATAATCGGTCATTACAATAAGCCGGATGAGTTGAAGCTCACGGAGTCTGCAGTTAACCGACTTCCAGATGGAACATGGATGGCAATCTGCAGGCAAGAAAGTGGCAACAAAAACTACATATTCACTACCAGTACTGATGGAAAGATTTGGACAACAGGAGATTATCGTAATTTTGTCCCGAACGGTACGAATTCCAAACCTACTTTTGACAAGTTTAAGGGGCTCTATTACCTCGGTTGGCAGGAAGCGACAACCATTAATGGAGTAGGTCGAAGTATTTTTAACATTGATGTCTCAAGGGATTGTAAAAACTGGGAACGTAAATATCGCTTCGAGTCGGAAAAATCCTTTCAGTATCCATCATTTTGCGAATACAATGGAAATATTTGGTTAACAGTGACTCAAGGGGACACAGATGTAAGTCGCAAGGAACGCATTATGTTTGGAAAATTAGAATAAAAAAAATATGAATAAACTAAATACCATAAATCGGCGTAGTTTTCTACAAAAAATGGCAATTGGCACCGGGGCTGCGATGCTCCCGGCAAATAACCTTTTGGCGAAACAAAAATCCGGCC
>CAILKW010000374.1 GCA_903834845.1 uncultured Bacteroidia bacterium
AAACAACTGGAGATCATCATGGCAGTAGAGAAAACAATCGGCTCGTCAAGCCTCGTAGAGGTTATTGACCGTATCCTTGATAAGGGTGTAGTCGTTGACGCATGGGTAAGGGTATCACTTGTAGGTATTGAGCTTCTTGCCATTGAAGCAAGAGTAGTCGTTGCCTCTGTAGAGACCTACTTGAAATATGCTGAAGCAATCGGCCTGACTGCAAAAGCAGCGTAAGGGAACGAGCAGTTTAATGATTGTTCTTGCTAAAACATCCTCCGGCTAAGATGTCCAGTGAGCATGATTTACCAAGAACTCATTTATAAGGCTAAAAAAAGGAAAGAGGATAAATATTTACCACAAGGCATTGTTGAGTTTTAACTACGTATAACATTGTGTCAAGATGGGTGTGAAGGAAGAGGTTAATATGGAAAAGGTTGCTTTTGGAGATATTGGTGACTCTGATGAGGTAAGAATACAAAAAATTCAGAACGCCTTCCAGTGCTCAGAGAATATCAAGGAGTCTTGCCATTTTTTGGTGAACAGTGTTGAGCATTCTCTGGAATATCTTAAGGAGAGAAGGAATGATGTGAGCTCTAAACTATGTGAGGCACTGGCGAAAAAAGAGTCGTTGAGGAAAAAAGATTATAATATTATTATTAGTGAAATCTATAATTTGCTTGATGAGAAAGAACGTAATGCAAAAAATCATTTTTTTGCTTTTATAGAAGATCAGAAAGAGTTTACACAGTCATTAAAAAATATAATATTAAATATTTCTGATTACAGTTCAACAGATTTTCAAGATAAAACTGCCTTACTGAAAGAAGAGCTGGTTCAAATTGCAGAGATACAGGAAAAAAGAAAAGAAACAGTGATAAAGATATTGACAAATTTTCAAGATATCCATAAAGAAGTGATGACATATCTCGAATCATTACTTGAAAAAGGTGGTAATATCAACATAAGGGATATTAAAAACGCCAAATATATTATAAGCAAAGAGCTGTATTCGTAATATTCTTAACAAAAACGGAGAGAAAGATGGGACTGGCTAATGAAATGAAAAGCTTAAGTGAAGAGATGCTTTCTTCCTTTAAAGGGCGTGTAAGAGATAATGAGGCACTTGTTGCCAATGTTGAAAATAAACTTAAACAGTATCGTGATGAGCAAGCTAAAACAGCAAGAAAGTTGAATACAGATGCAGTCGAGTTGAAAAATAACCTTGCTGCAGGGGAAAAAGAGAGAATGAAAAATTATGGACAGTTGATAGGCTCAATACAGAAGGATATTAAGGGTATAGAAAAAGATGTTAAAAGTTCAAAGTCTTCAACAAATGCTTTGATCAAAGATTTCTCAAAGGCAAGAAAATTGCTGGCAAGTGATTTGGATAAGTTTTTTTCAGATGAAAATAAGTCGCGAGCAGAGAATGAGCAATCGAGAATGGCTGAGTATGAGTTGTATATCGGAAAAATCAGTGATGAGGTAACAAGCATATTCAACTACACAAACGAGATGCTTGAAACGTTCGGAAATGAGCATAAGGAGATGACGGATGAACTTAATGCCGAACTGAGCAGGACACGAAAAGAGAGATTTGACTATACCCATGCGTTGCTTCAAGGCATTCAGGGGAGAATTCAAGAGATTAGTAACGAAAACCGTAATGCTGCCCGTAAGCTGAGAAAAGATTTGAACCATGGTGAGGCGGAAAGACTGAAAGAATATAATGCCTTGTTCGACAGAATCAGCAGCGAAGTTGAACAGTTGAGAAAATCAACATCAAGCCTTCTTGGCAGCTATTCCAAAGACAGGTCACAGGGAGCTGAGCATTGGAAGCAGATGCAGACAAAGATTGCCGCAATAAAGGCTGGAGAGAAGGTGACAAGTCCTAAGAAAGTTGAGAAAGCAACCGAAAAAATTGAAGTTAAAGCTGAGCCTATGGTTGCTGCAGTAAAAGAATTGTCAATTTTTGAGGAAAAGCCACCGGTTGCACCGCTTGAACTGCCGATCGTAAATGAAGAAATTACATTGGAGAACAAAATTTTTCAGTATATCAACAATCATCGTGAAGGTGTAAAGGTTTCTGATATGGAAGAGCCTTTGCATGAAACCAGGATGAAAATCGGCTTTGCTGCAAAATGTTTGTTTGATGCGGGTAAAATAACCAAAGTAGAAAATCTTTATTATCCCGCAAAGAAAATCGTAAAATAATTATATCTTTATTCTTGCAAGGGAGGGCGTTTTTTAAAAATCCCCTCCCTTGCCTGATTGCGTTATGGATGGAAATAATATTAATTGAATTGGTTTATTAAAATTCAAATAGACTGTACTTATGAGTCGCCAAGGAAATGATACTGAGATGAATACAGTGCTTGAGCCGAAGCCCATGCCTAATTTTGTCGAAACAGACTATATCAGGGATATAACTAATCGAGGTCTGACATATATGAAAGCTGGATTTCCTGTTCATTTCAGGGGGCCGTCCGGCACGGGAAAGACAACTGTTGCTTTGCATCTTGCAAGCAAGATAGGTAGGCCTGTTGTCATTATTCATGGCGATTCAGAATACAAGACATCTGATCTTATTGGAAGTGAGCAGGGTTATAAATACCGTCGGCTTGACGATAATTTTATTCATTCTGTTCACAAGTATGAAGAAGATATGACAAAGCAGTGGGTCAACAATCGTTTGACTATTGCTATCAAGAAAGGGTTTACTTTGGTGTATGATGAGTTTACCCGTTCACGTCCTGAGGCTAATAATATTCTTCTTCCTATTCTTCAAGAAAAGATGTTGAGCACATCTTCATCCAATGAAGAAGAGTATTATATGAAGGTTCATCCTGAATTCAGGGCCATTTTTACTTCGAATCCTGAAGAGTATGCAGGTGTAAACCGTACACAGGATGCTCTGCGTGACAGAATGGTTACCATGGATCTTGATTATTTCGATTACGAGACCGAACTTATGATCACTCATGCAAAATCAGGAATGTCGCTTGATGATGCTGAAAAAATTGTTAAAATAGTCCGCGGGTTGCGTGAATCAGGAAAAACAGAATTTGACCCTACAATACGTGGGTCGATTATGATTGCCAAAACGCTGAATGTTCTTGGTGCAAGGCCGAACAAGTCAAATGAAATGTTTAAAAAAGTTTGTCAGGATATTTTGACTTCAGAGACGAGCAGGGTAGGATCCAAAACAAATCAGGAAAGAGTACGTGGTATAGTAAATGAGCTTATTGATTTATACTCATAGTCATGGAAACCAAAATCAAATAAGATATTATGCCGATCAAGACTACTAAAAGGGGAGTCAATCATATTAAAACTCTCCATACCGTTACAAAAGCATCTGCAAAGAAAAACGACACAGCTGATTTTCTTGAATTGTACATGCTTGAGAAGGAGAAGCAGCGGTTAATGAGTGAGGAGTCAAAAATATTGTTCAGACTTGATTATGTTCAAAATCGATTGAGAATTATACAGAATATTTATGAGCATAGTTCATATTTGCTTCATCATCAAAATAGTAACAATTACCGCGAGGTAAACTCAAATCCTGGATTTACAACTATCCAAATAGAGTATTAAATTCATTGTACCATGTCAGAATTAAAACATGCGGTTAATGCGACAGGCCTTGCGGATATACTTGAAAGGGTTCTGGATAAGGGCATTGTTATTGCAGGTGATATCAAAATACAGATTGCCGATATAGATTTGCTGACAATTAAAATACGACTTTTAATTGCATCAGTTGATAAGGCAATGGAGATGGGCATAAACTGGTGGCAGGAAGACCCTTATCTTTCTACGAAAGCAAAAGACAAAGAACATAAGCTGTTACAGGATGAGTTACAGCAGCGTATAGAGAAATTGGAAGCTATAACCAGGATAACGTAAGGGGATTCGCGATGAAAAACGAAAAAGAGGGTAGTGGAAAGGGTGAATCAGAACTTGATTTTCTGGGGTTGGGAGGTCTTTTTAAAGGAATCGAGAAGTTAGTGGATTTAGCAGGTAAACTCGAGCAAACTGGAGCTGTCAGCCGTGAAGGAGAGCTCAATTTTGACCAGCTTAAAAAAGGAATGAAAGGCGTTTATGGGTTTACCATCAAATCAGCGGTGGGTGGTGCTCCAAAAGTTGAGACTTTTGGGAATATAGTCAAAACGGCTCAAGGCCCAAAGGTCAATGAGGAGCGTGAACCTATAACGGATGTTTTTGATGAGAGCGATGAGGTGGTCGTCATTGCAGAAATGCCAGGTATTGAAGAGGCGGATATATTTATTGATCTTAAGGATGATATTCTTGAAATTTCAACGAAAAACCTGAAAAAAAGTTATCGTAAAGAGCTTTTGTTGCCGATCAAGCCACAGAAAAACTCACTTCAGCAAAAGTATACAAACGGTATCCTTGAAATAAGAATTAAAAAATAACCACAATGCCGCTGACAGGTTTGGAGAGCAAAGACCTTAAGATGATTATATTTGGCGGTAAAGGTGGTGTTGGTAAGACCAGTTGTGCTGTAGCATGTGCTATCGGGTTGGCTGAACATTTTAAAACTCTGGTAATTTCAACAGACCCGGCGCACTCGATTTCTGACAGTCTCGAACAAGAGATAGGGTTCAGACTCCAACCGGTTCATAACGTTGTAAACCTCACCGCTATAGAGATTTCTGCAGACAAAGCATTTCAAGAGTTTAAAAAAGAGCATGAAGCTGAACTTATCAAACTTTTTGATACTTCTACCAGTTTTGATGAAGAAGATATTCAGCAAATGATGAGTCTCACAATTCCTGGAATTGATGAGGTTATGAGCTTCAAGACTATTATTGATCTTATTGAAGAGAATAATTATGAAAAATACGTTGTAGATACAGCTCCTACTGGGCACGCGTTACGCCTTTTGTCTTCACCGATACTATTGGATGAGTGGATTAAGATGGCTGCGAAGATGAGGTGGAAGTATCGTTATATGATAGAGTCTTTTTCTGGTGAGTACAAGGAAGATGAGGCAGATGTTATGCTGCTTAATCTTAAAAAGACCGTCAAGCGTATTGCAGCTCTTCTGAGCAATAGAGAGAAATGCGAATTTATTCCTGTCTGTATTCCTGAGGATATGGCTATTATGGAAACAGACCGGCTTTTAAAGGAGCTCAAGAGCTTTAAGATTGCGTCAAGCCAGATGATTCTCAATAATGTCATGGTGTCTGACGAATCGGGATTTTGCAGGCAAAGAAAGGCTGCTCAAGAAAAGTATGTTAAAAAGGTACATGATCTCTTTAAAGATTTGCAGGTTGTGATTGTCCCTCTTTTTCCTGATGAAATCAAGGGGGTAAGTGCGTTAAAAAAGTTACAAGAGGTGCTCTTTGATGAAAATAAAGCTCTAAACAGAGATGAAAAATGAGTCTTGATGAGTTGCTACTAAAGGTAAAAGAGGCCATTGTCAAGGATGTCGGACGTGCAATAGCAAGGATTGATCCTCATGATATGGCTCGAGCGGGTCTTGCTTCCGGCGATATTGTGATGATAGAAGGTAAACGTTCCACTCCGGTCAAAATTTTGCCTTCCTACCCTGATGACAGAGGTAAGGGGATTATACAGATTGATGGCATTACGAGAGAAAATGCCAATGTCGGTATTGATGAAAAAGTTAGCATAAATACTGTTGCTTTCCGTCAAGCCACTAAAATCAAGCTTAAACCCGTAACAAAGTCAAGTTCTCAAATTAAAGCTGATGATGCGAAATACATCGGTTCGCTTATCAATGGCTTGCCGGTGACAAAAGGCGATAAAATCAAGGCAACTCTTTTTGGATCAGGCTCAATATATTATACCATTACATCAACCACACCCGATGGAGTTGTTCTTATTCATCCGGATACCAACATTCAGCTTGAGTTAACAAAACATAATGAAGTAAAATCAAATAAGGTTACTTATGAAGATATAGGGGGGCTTGGCAATCAGGTTCAACGCATACGTGAGATGATTGAACTACCCCTGAAATATCCTGAAATATTTGAAAGACTTGGAGTTGAACCTCCAAAAGGAGTCTTTCTCTATGGCCCTCCCGGTACAGGGAAAACACTTATTGTTAGAGCAGTGGCCCAGGAAACCGATGCGTATTTTATAAATATTTCCGGCCCTGAAATTATGGGCAAGTATTACGGTGAAAGTGAAGCAAGGGTGCGTAATATTTTTGCTGAGGCTCAGTCACATGCTCCGTCAATTATTTTTATTGATGAGATTGATGCAATAGCTCCCAAACGGGAGGATATGGGGGGTGAAAAGCAGGTGGAGAAAAGGGTAGTTGCACAGCTTTTGTCTTTGATGGATGGATTGGAGTCAAGGGGTAAAGTTATTGTCATTGGTGCTACCAATATACCTAATTCCATTGATCCAGCCCTGAGAAGACCTGGTCGTTTTGATCGTGAAATATCAATTTCTATTCCCGACAAAAAAGGGAGGCTCGAAATTCTTCACATTCATACGAGGGGCATTCCATTATCAGAAGATGTGGACATGTCAAAAATTGCTGATATTACCCATGGTTTTGTAGGAGCCGATCTTGAAGCCCTTGCCAGGGAAGCAGCCATGACCGCATTAAGGAAAATTCTTCCACAGATTAATTTTGAATTATCTGAGATTCCCTACGAGCTTTTGATGCAATTGGAAGTTACGATGGATAATTTTTTAGATGCGATGAAGGAGGTTGAACCATCTGCCATTCGTGAAGTTTTTGTAGAGGTACCAGATGTCAAGTGGGAGGATGTTGGTGGTCTTGATGATATTAAGCAGGCGTTAAAAGAGAGTGTTGAGTGGCCTGTTAAATATGCAGAACTTTTTAAAAAAACAGATACAAAGCCTCCTAAAGGAATTATATTGTATGGAAAGCCTGGTACCGGAAAGACATACCTTGCCAAGGCGCTTGCCAGTGAAAGCGGTGTAAACTTTATTTCTGTCAAGGGACCACAACTTCTCAGCCGTTTTATTGGTGAATCAGAAAAAGGGGTACGTGAACTTTTCAGACTTGCGAAACAATCAGCGCCGACTATTCTTTTTCTTGATGAAATAGACAGTTTGACGCCACGCAGAAGAAATGATGGAACAGAATCCGGAGTTATCGAAAGAGTTATCAGTCAGTTTCTTACTGAAATGGATGGTATTGAAGAGTTAAAAGGAGTCACTGTGCTTGCCGCAACAAATCGGATCGATATAATTGATCCGGCATTATTACGTTCTGGAAGATTTGATCTTATGTTTGAAGTACCACTGCCAGAATTAATGACCAGAGAAAAAATATTTGAAATACATACAAAAAACATGCCACTTGAAAAGGGTGTGAGCTTGACTGCTTTGGCTGGAAAAACAGAGCGTATGACTGGGGCAGATATACAGTTTATCTGTCAAAAGGCTAAAATGTGCGCCATTCGTGAACTAATTGATAAAAAAGAGGCCTCAGAGAATGCTGAGATTCTTGTCAGGGAAAAACACTTTGAAGAGGCAATACAGGTTGTTATCAATCAAAATGAAAATATTCTAAATTAGCAAGTAATGAATAGGCAAGGTATTTATATATATGGATTTGTTCCCAGCCATTGTTTTGAAGCCATAAAAAGTCTTTTGGTAGAATCAGGTATTTATGCAATTGAATATGGGGATGTTTCTGCAGTAGTATCAGATACAAGGGATGAAAAACTTGAATATTTGGATAAAGAGGCTCTTGCGCATATCCTTGTTTCCCATCAGCAAACTATCGAAAAGATTATGACCGGCGGATGCTCTGAAATAGTTCCGATGCAACTTGGTACTATAGTCAGTTCCGGCAACGATGTTATTAAAATTTTGAAAAATGGATCTAATATTTTAAGGGAAACTTTTCAGATTATCGACAATGTTGAAGAATATGATTTGGTGGCGGTATGGAACAACTTCCCTGAACTTATTAAAACGATATCTGAGACGTCACAAATCAGGCTTATGAAGGATGAAATTGCAAAAAAAAATGTTTATGATCAGGCTGACAGCATTACAATCGGTAAGTTAATAAAACAAAAGATTGATGAAAAAAACAATAAAGTTAATCTTGATATTGTCCATTCATTAATGCCTTATTGCCTTGATGCCAAAAAGCATGAAACGATGAATGATGAAATGCCGGTAAATTCTGCTTTTCTTGTCAAAAAAGAAAACAGAAATGCTTTCATGGAAATGATCGACCAACTTGACATCAAATATGCGGATCAGTTGAACTTCAAGGTTGTTGGTCCATTGCCTTGTTACAGTTTTTATACTATTGAATGTAAAATACTGAATAGGGATGAGATAGAAAAAGCAAAAGGGGTGCTTGGGATTGAAGCTTATAAATCAGATGCCGATCTCAAGAAAGCTTATCGCCTCAAAGCAGGTCTGACACATCCCGATAAGAACAACGAAATTGCCGAGGACAATAATGACAAATTTATTGAAATCAATAATGCATATAAAATAATGCTCGAATATTCATGCATTATAAAACAGTCGGCTGATAATATTTCTCAAGAACCTTTATTCCTGGTCAAAATTAAGAAATAATATGCTAAAAGATGGTAAATATGTTTATTGTATAATTGCTACCAGTTATGAATGCAATTTTGGGCCTATAGGAATCGGGGGTCGGGGCGATTTGGTAAGTACTATAGGATTCCAGGGATTAAGCATGGTGGTCAGTGATCATCCACTCAATCATTTTGTGTTAAATCCAGAAAATATTCTCGCCCATCAAAGAGTTATTGAAGCGGTAATGAGCCAATTTGACAGCGTTATACCGGTCAGATTCGGTACCGTAGCGGCTACTCCTGATGAAATCAGAAATCTTCTTGACAGGCGGTACAGTGAGTTGTCGGACCTTCTTCAGCGTTTTGAAAACAAGGTTGAATATAATCTGAAGGCTTCATGGCGAAGCATGGGTATGATTTATAATGAGATTGATAAGGAAAATGCAGGCTTAAAAAAGCTGAGAAGTAAAATTGAGCAATTGACTGATGAAGAAAAAAGAAAAATCCTGATTGTAGAGGCTGGTCATTTAATTGAAGATGCGTTACTGAAAAAGAAAGAATATGAAGCAGAGGAAATTGTTTCTGCTTTTCGCAAGACAATCGTCGCCAGCAAGCATAATAAAACAACCGGCGAAGCCATGTTTATGAATACAGCTTTTTTGCTCACCAAGGGCCGGGAAGTAGAGTTTGATAATATCCTGACTGATCTTGGCGAAAGATTGAAAGAAAGAAGTGATTTCTTTTATACTGGTCCCTTACCCATATTTAACTTTATAGACTTAAGAATCCTGCCTGAAAAATGGGAGCTTTAAATTCACAGTAGATTATTAATAATATGGATATCGGTGAGGTAAAAGAAGGGAGATATATTTACGGAATAATAAGGAATTCCGAAAAAATTGATTTCGGCCCTATCGGAATAGGCAGTCGAAATGATCATGTATACGGAGTGACTTATAAAGATATATGTGCTGTGGTCAGTTCATCGCCTGACATTCAATATCAAGCAAGGCGTGCAAATATGATTGCTCATCAGAAAGTGCTTGAAGAGGTTATGAAGAACTTTAATGTTCTTCCGGTCAGATTTTCAACGATATCGCCCCATGACAACGATGATGCAATAATCCGTATTCTTACTGAAGATTATAAAAGATTTGATGATTTGCTCGATAAAATGAAAGGAAAGAAAGAGTTGGGACTAAAAGTTGTTGCGGAAGAATCAAAGATTTATGAAAACATTATACAGAAATATGACAGTATAAGATCACTTAGAGATAAACTGATTAACCAGCCTTCCGATAAAATTCACTATCAGCGTGTAAAGATAGGAGAAATGGTTGCTGAAGCGCTCAAGAAAGAGATTGAGAACTATAAGACACAGATTCTTGATACCTTGAGACCTATAGCTGAAGATGTCAAGATTACTGATAACTATGGCAATCTTATGATACTTAATGCAGCTTTCCTTATTAAGGAGGTCAAGGAGCATGCGTTTGATCAGGCGGTGAATGAACTTGATCAAAAATATGGGGATGTTATGACGTTCAAATATGTAGGAACGCTACCTCCTTATAATTTTGTTAACCTTTCGATCAATACCAAAGGGGGTTAAAGTGTTTATTATAGATGACATATTATTTGCCCCATTAAATGGGCTTATATTTGTGGCAAATAAAATTAATGATGTTGTAGAGAAGGAAACATCAGATGAAGGTACAGTTAAAGAACGTCTTATGGCCCTTCAGCTTAGGTTTGAGCTGGATGAAATTGATGAGGACGAATACGACAGGCAAGAGGATGAACTTCTGCAAAAGCTCGAAAAAATTAGATTAGACAAACAAAACTAATAATTAAGTGTCAAGTTTATCGAAAGAAAGGATTATAAATCATTCTCTTTTGTAAAGTAACTTCCAGGAGCATATTATGAGCAAAATAATTAGTGTAAGAAACGCCGTTATTAAATTTCTTAAAGAAAACATCAAGACAACTGAAGTAACTGTAATTAGGATAGAAAAATCAGGAGATACATGGAAAACTGTTTCCGAGGTATATGAAGATGATTCGTTTTTAAAATCAATGAATCTTCCTCCTAAAAAAATAAGATTATTTTACTCAGTAGTAGTTGATTCTGAATTGGAGGTATTGTCATTTACAAGGCTTACGACATATGATGATTCGGAATCTGAAAATAATTGAAGGTTTAATGTTGCTATGAATGCAGATCAGAATAAACTTATTTACTTATATTGTTTTACAAAAAAAGTCCCTTCGATTCTAAATCCCGAATTTCAGCAGGATTTAGTGTTTATGGAGATTGAAGGGCTTTACGCGGCAGTAAAGTATGTATCAGAAAGTGAATATTCTGAAGAAAATATTAAAAAAAATATTTCTGATGTAGAATGGCTGGATGCAAATGTAAGGGAACATCTCCGGTCAATTACTATCATCATGCAGACGGAGACTGTAATCCCTTTTAATTTTGGCACGATCTACAAGTCTGAAAAAAGTTTAAGAGAGTTTGCAAGTCAATACGCTTATGATTTTAGAGAAAGTTTTCTTTATCTTGAAAACCGGGAGGAGTGGTCGGTAAAAGTGTTTTGTGACAGAAAAATGATCATCGAAAATATAGGCACT